>NZ_VPDK01000021.1:0-53903 GCF_013417725.1 Acinetobacter sp. YH12233 | reverse complement strand
AATAATTCAAGTGAATTTGTTTGAAAGAAGAACTTTAAAAGCTTTATTTTCACCCGATAAAATACCCATAAAACAAGAGGAAGCTCATTTGAGCTTCCTCTTGTGAAAAATTGTGGGACAGCAATGGGCTTAAGGCCCCTTTTCTTCATCCTGAATCTTTAAATCAAGCTTCTGCCGGATTCGTCAATTCTGTCATTGGCCAACGTGGAGTTGTGGTCACAGCCAAACCATCTTGCTGTCCGGCTTTTAGACGTTGATAACCCGCAAAGGCAATCATCGCACCATTATCGGTACACAGCGCAGGTTCTGCATAGTACACGGTGGCTTTGATTTTCGCCAAGTCTGCTTCCAGGCGTTCACGTAAACGCTTGTTGGCACTTACACCACCAGCAATCACCAGACGTTTTAAGCCAGTCTGTTTCAATGCCTTCACTGATTTTTTAACAAGTGTATCGACAATGGCTTCCTGGAAGCTCGCAGCGATATCTGCATCACGTCTTTCTTCACCGAGTTTCTTCATTTGAACAGAAACTGCAGTTTTTAAACCACTGAATGAAAACTCCAAACCTTGATGCAGCATTGGACGTGGGAAAGCAAAGGCGTTCGGATCGCCCTGCTCAGCTAGTCTGGAAATATTCGGGCCGCCCGGATATGGCAGACCCATCATTTTCGCAACTTTATCAAATGCTTCACCCGCCGCATCATCAATCGATTCACCGAGTAATTCATATTGTCCAATGCCATAAGCGGCCATGAGCTGTGAGTGACCACCAGACACCAGTAATGCCACAAATGGAAATTCTGGTGGCGTTTTAGAAAGTAATGGTGCCAGCATATGACCTTCCATATGGTGCACACCAATTGCCGGTTTATTTAAGGCAAAGGCCAAAGTCCGACCAAACAGTGCGCCAGTCATTAACGCGCCCATCAGGCCCGGACCACGGGTATAGGCCACCGCATCAATTTCTGATTTTTTGATGCCACTTTGTTCAAGCAGTTCATTCAGTAAGGGAATGAGTTTACGCACATGGTCGCGCGAAGCCAGTTCTGGTACGACGCCGCCATATTCAGCATGCAGTTTAATCTGGCTGTACAGCACCTGTCCGCGCAAACCCAACTCGCTGTCATACAGCGCAAGTCCTGTTTCATCACACGACGTTTCCAAGCCTAAAACGATCATTAAACTGCCTATAACCTGTATCAAATCTATTGCAGCAACTATTATAGACTTGTGATATGAGATGTAAATGAGTAAAATACTGACCTTCACTTGTGATCGAGGGCAATTCGGCCCTGATCTTATCCATAACTTAATGAGGATTCTTCATGCCACAAGTTAAATTGAAAGAAGGCGAACCAGTAGACGTAGCTATCCGTCGTTTCAAACGCTCATGCGAAAAAGCGGGTGTTCTTGCTGACGTTCGTAAACGTGAATTCTACGAAAAACCAACTCAAGAACGTAAACGTAAAAAAGCTGCTGCTGTTAAACGCTACCAAAAGAAATTGGCGCGTGAATCAGTACGTACTACTCGCCTTTACTAAGATTAATTTGTGATTGACTGCTTGGAATAAATAATGACTACTTTAAAAAACCAGATTACTGACGTATTGAAAGCCACCATGCGTGCCAAAGATATGTCAAAGTTGACGGTCATTCGTAGTCTGCAAGCAGCAATTAAGCAAATCGAAGTCGATGAGCGTAAAGAACTTGACGATGCTCAAGTTCTTGCGGTCATTGAAAAGCAAATTAAACAACGTAAAGAATCGATCAAAGCCTTTGAAGGCGCTGGTCGAGATGATTTAGCTAGTAAGGAACAAGCCGAAGTTGAGGTTCTCTCTCAATTTCTACCAGAAGCTATGACTGAGGAAGAACTTGATTCCCTGATTGCGCAAATAATTGAAGCGCAACAAGCTACTAGCATGAAAGATATGGGTAAGGTGATGAATTCTCTGCGTCCGCTCATAGCCGGGCGCGCCGATCCTGCACAAGTTTCAGCAAAAATTAAAGCAAAACTTGCTTAATTCCCCCATTCTATTTCAAATCTAAATCTGCGTTGAACTGCCTCCATTCCGGACAGTTCTCAGCATTTTCTTATTTATTCTTACTGTAAATTACAATCCACATTATAACGTTTCAGCAACTGCATCTCTTTTGAAGATTTTACCTGCAGTATGACATCCTGCTTGCCTACATTTTGATACTGACGATCCAGATAAGCCCGGTTCTGGTCTGCCGCTTTATATAAACGATCCACATAGCGCTGCACAATCGCGCAAAACTGCTGATTCTGCGATGCGCTAAAACCCTGCTGCTGTGGATTTAAACCTTTTAAAAACTGGCGTGATTCTTTTTGATAATCAGCATTAATCTGCTCAACGGACTGTACGTATTCTGCTGCACTAGCCGCCAATACATTACCGCCGTACCCCAATATCAATAAACCCAATAATATTTTTTTCATAAAATAATTAAAATAGACAACTTAGCTTTGCCCGGATTGTAGCGTGATTTAGTGAACTTCGGCTATATCTACTGAAGCTAAAAATCATTAGAAAAATAGACTTAAATTTTAAACTGTCGCGTTTGCTGCATCTGTTTTAAACGCTGGCCAATCGTTGCCGATAAAGACTGATTGCCTTTGCTGATGCGTTGAGCATGTATTAAGGACTTAATCGCAGTTTCTTCATAGCCTGACCAGTACTCCACTTCAGCCCGATAACGCAAGACATTCGCGGCTTTTATCGATGAATCAGGTGCTGCATTCGCTGCCAGTTGCATTAATCTCCAGCCACTAACATCACGGGTATTGCTATTTAAAAAGCGCTGCACAATCGTTCTGGCCTGATCAGGCTGTTTAGCACGAATCAGGGTTTCAGCATATTTATAATTTAAAGCACGGTTCTCCGGCATGATCCGTGCGGCTGAACTAATGCTTTTTAGCGCATTATCCAGCTGATTTTGTCCCAGATAAATATCAGTTTGAAATAACACCTGCAAAGGATGCATGTTATTGTGCTTTTTGGCTTGATCCAGTGCGACTTGTGCCGCCTGAAAGTCTCCCTGCTGAAGCTGATAAGCCGTTAAAGCCAGCTGGCCAGGAAAATCATTGCGTTGCACCATCAAGTTGAGCTGTTGTTCAGTGGTCTGACGTGACAGTACCCGTGTATACCATTTAATGATTTCAAAATCCTGATCATTTAAATTACGCTTAACCGCAGGCAACTGATTGGCACGCAAACGCGCTTCACTCATACGCTCAGTAGTTAAAGGATGCGTCAGCCAGAAATCTGGCATAAAGCTTAAACGGCTAGTGGACCGATGCATCACTTCAAAGAAATCCGCCATACTGTGCGGACTGTATCCGGCAGCATACATATATTGCATTCCGATCCGGTCCGCCTCACGTTCCTGATTACGGCTATAAGTTAATTGCTGATCAAGTAGTGCTGCCTGAGAACCCATCATCACTGCTGCACCGGCATCACCATCTGCCTGTGAAGCGACTAATGCACCCACCAGAATCCCTGCTAGGGCCAACAGTCCTTGTCCTTTAAAGGTTTCTTGCGAACGACTGTAATGACGTTGTGTAACATGTGCAATTTCATGTGCCATCACCCCTGCCACTTCATCCGTATTTCGAGCAGAATTAATCAAACCCGCATTTAGGGCAAATAACCCACCGGGTACTGCAAAAGCATTAATTTGCGGATCATTGATTAGCATTAAACCAATCGGTTGCTGTAATTTGGTCTGACTGAGAATGTGGGAAAATACGGAAAGCAACTGATCTTCAAGCCATGGATTCTGAATCACAGGCATTTGTTTCTGGACTTGACGATAGACCTTTTCGCCGATCATTTGTTCTTTTTGCTGATCGATCAATCCGACGCCCGCACCAATATCCGGTACAGAAAATTGTGCAGCAGGCTGATTAAAATAATTATTATCACTATGTCCTGCCGTTGCACACAGACCTAACCCGCACGCCAATACCAAACGTTTCAATGAAAAATCTCTAAAATTCAGTTTCAACCTGTCTCGAATATAGCATCGAAAAATGAGCATTGATGCAGGAAAATGTTATTTAATATTACTTAGATGAACCAATCACTTGCGGATTCACCACATAGCGTGGCACCCGCCCTTCAAGTACATCAACCAGATTCTGATAAGCCAGCTCAGCCATTTTTCGACGTGTCGCCACTGTGGCCGAACCGACATGGGGCAAGGTAATGACATTATCCAGTTCAAATAATTCTGATTCTTTTAAAGGCTCTTTCTCATAAACATCCAGACCCGCAGCAAAGATTTGGTTGGCTTTTAAAGCTTCGATCAAAGCCTGCTCATCAATCACAGGCCCACGGGAGATATTTACCAGCACCGCATGTGGCTGCATCTGTGCCAGTTGTTCTGCTCCAATCAGTGCTTTTGACTCAGCATTTAAATCCACGGTAACCACCACGAAATCTGAGCGCTGCAAAAGCTCATTCAGAGAACAATACTGTGCACTGAGCCCTTGAGCCAATTCCGGTTTTTCATGGCGATTATGGTACAAGATATTCATATTGAAACCGTAAAATCCACGGCGTGCAACTGCTGCCCCAATATGCCCTAGCCCGATTATCCCCAGCGTTTTTCCGAAAATATCCATACCAAACTGTGCTTCACGTGTCGTGCGGTGCCATTGTCCCTGTTTGGTCCAGTGATCCAGATAAGCCACTTTGCGTGCAGCTGCCATTAACAGCGTAAATCCCAGATCTGCCGTGGTTTCAGTCAGGACATGGGGGGTATTGGTCAGATAGATATTTTTTTCATTCAGATAATCAACTTCATAGTTGTCATACCCTACACTGACACTAGAAATGATTTTAAGTCGGGTTGCTGGTGCCAGATTATCGCGATTGAGCAACCTTCCTGCCCCGATCATGCCATCGGCATCCCGCACATGTTCCAGCAACTGCTCATGCACATTGCCCAGTTTCGGCTGTAAAGTTACTACATTAAAATTTTGTTCGAGTTTTTTTTGGACATCCTGATCGATCTGGCTAAATACAATCACTTTTTGCTTCATATGTCCCTATTCCACATCAATATTATTCTGAGTTCGCTGGCCTGTTTTGCATAAATTGCCATAAGCGTTTTTTAAGTATGGGCTGATCCAGCATTTCCTGTAAAGATGCCAGTTGAATCATTTTATTATGTGTCACATGCGGAATAGAGCCAAGGGAAATGATATTTTTTTCCAGGCTCATCATGTCCAGAAAACCCTGAATATAAGATTCAACACCTCGGCCATCTTGTAGATTCATCCATGGAAATGGCCAGTTTAATTCATAAAATTCACTTTGCAGAGCACACTGGATATTGCTCCATAAATGCTGGGTTTGCTCGGTCATTTCTGTGGCATCGATGACAATCGTGCAATGTTCCAAGCTTAAAGCCTGCAAGTTGAATGGCGGAATATGCAGAATTTCCCGCTGTTCCTGAATTGATGCAACAATTACTGGTACTTCACTTTTAACTTCAGCTTTTGCTTCAACTGTAACAGGCTCAGGCGCAATTAAAGGAGCTTTTTCTACCGGAGCAATCTGAGTCGGTTGTGGCAGGATGATTTCGCTATGTAATTCTGCTGGGGCCTGATCACGCCAGATCGAAACCTGATGCTGCTGACATACGTCGCCCTTGGGAATCCAGATATCGATTCCTAATGTTGCCAGTATGTCACGCTGATGCCCAATCATCTTTTCTTCATCACCTATTTCAGGTTGAACATTTTAACGGGATTCGCTTTTCTTTGCCGAACTATTTCCAGCTTTTCACTCTCTTTCTTGAGTCATTTTAACTCAGAATAGAAATCAATTTATAAGATTACTTTTTTCTACTGCAAGTTGGCTTATAGATCAGTTCTTGAAAAACTGGAGTTAAATACATCTTATTAATTTAAAAATACTAGATAATCATCAAGCTGTTTTTCTTAAGCATTTGCTGGGTAATTTCATTGGATTCAAAACCCAAGCGCCAGTACAGAAGTTCCATTACATCCAGCTCATCCTGGGTCATGATCCGGTCGCTCCACAGGCAAACTTCTGCAATACCCAACATGCTCAAACGATCACGTAATAACAATCCTGCAATATCATTTAAAATCTCAGCCAAATCAATCGGCTCATCTGAGATTTCACTATACAGATCAAGTTCTCTTGGGCTAAGAATACGATTTAAAATCTTTTCCCGAACCTCTAGCTGATTATCGCTGTTAATCTGCTGCACATGCAGCAAGGCATCAATCAGACGTACAATCTGTGGTTTGACTTCATCTAAAGACGTCGGTGTATGCATCGGCAGCAAATTCAGTTCATACTTCACCCGTTCTAGCAATAAGGCATCCAGCAAACCGATTTCACCATCTTCCTGAATAATCCTTGCCAGCTTCATTAAAAACTGCCGTGCCACCGTGGTAGGCATTCCACCAATATTTTTACAGGCCTGCTGGAAAATCGAGATATGTACCCGTCCATCCAGATTTAATAATGAATCAATAATCGCACGACTGACCTCTGCCTCGGTTGGAATAAACTCACGATATTGCCGGATCATCAGAATCGCGACCATCACCTCACGTGAACCGGTCGAAGTTTGCAAAGCACGCTCAATCAGTTCCGGACGCGGCATATTGGCACGTAGTTCAGGATTCAATGGCTTGATGGCATCTTTAATGGCGAAGCTAATTGGAGACAAGCGTAACAAAGGCAAAGGCTGTGGGGATTCCCAGACTGCTGTGCTTTCAGGTACGACATCTTCCAATGAGCGGAACAGACTTAACAAAGGCTGGTTTTTTAATTTCTTCAGATTTTCAAGCTGCAGATCCTGAATCAAGGCAGGATTTAATTCATAAATACGCTGATTAATATTCGGATGAATATTCAACCAGTTCTGTGGACTTAAAGAATTGGCAAAACACATATGTGAAATGGATTCGGCATATTCACTATAGATCTGTGATCCTGAATGATGCACATGAATGCGCAATAAAGTCTGAATATTGGCATCATTCTGAATCAGGCGTCGGGTTTTCTGGTCATTTTTATAGGTACGTCCGCCCAATGAAATATATTTAATAAAACGTGTAATCAAAATACCCAAGCTGCCAATCAACCAGATGACTGCTCCGATTGAGACATAGAAGGTTTCAAACTTGTTTTCCCGAGGTACATCATTTCGATAAAACCCCAACTTCGCAATCTTGCTGCCCCACTGGCTAAAAGTGGTCAGACTGCTATATAGAATTTTCAGGCGGGTATTTTCAGCTGTTTCACCAGATAGAATCTTGTTAAATTCATGACTGAGCAAGCCATAAAGTTCAATTTCATCAAGAGTTTGTAATGCACCCCAAGTCAGAATAATAGCAGTATCACGTGGACTAAAACCCGCTGTTAATGCATTGACCCCCACTTCATTCGGCAGGACATACATAGCTGGCGGTTCAATCAGGAACGTATCTGCCAGTTGAGTATTGATCCGTAGTGCAGCACTTTCTTCCGGAATACTTTCCATTTGGTTCAGTCGACGCGCGCCCATTTGCTGGGCTAAAGAATAGCCGCCGGCACGAAACGTATAAAATTCATAGATGACCGAAATAATCATCAAGAACAAAACCAGTGCTACCAGATAAGGACTAAGGACATGCCACCATATCGACTGGCCAGGATCAGCATAGAAAACAAACAGGCCAACCACTGTATTGATAATCAGAACTGTTAATAGTATCGCAATCAGACAAAAGCTGGCTAGCAATAGCATATTCTTGTTTTTGACCAAAGCATATCCTACGCTTTTCAATCTACCACCCTAACTGATCTGGTCTTTCCTTGGGCTCATCATATAACAAAAAAGCGGGAAATTCCCGCTTTTTCATCATGATTTTAATTGCTTAGACTTCGCGTACACCGGTCAGGTCAACTGATGCTGCATCAATATTCACATCAATAAAATTGTCGCCTTTTTTGGCGCCATCACTGCGTTTTTGCTCTAATTGATCGAGGTATTCAGCATTGATTCCACCTGCGACATACACACCATCAAATACAGAACAGTCAAATTCACGCAAATGAGGAACTTTTTTGGTACGTACTGCATCTTTCAGGTCTTCCAGATCTTGGAAAATCAGACGGTCAGCACCAATGATTTCACGGATTTCTTCTACACTGCGTTCAGAAGCGATCAGTTCAGATTTCGCCGGCATATCAATACCGTATACGTTTGGATATTTCACCATAGGTGCCGCAGAAGCGAAGAATACTTTTTTCGCACCCGCATCACGTGCCATCTGAATAATTTCATTACAAGTCGTACCACGCACAATCGAGTCATCGACCAGTAGAACGTTTTTGCCCTGGAACTCGAGCTCAACCGGGTTCAGTTTTTGACGTACTGATTTTTTACGCAGTTGCTGACCTGGCATAATGAAGGTACGACCGATATAACGGTTTTTCATGAAACCTTCACGGAATTTCACGCCTAGCATATTGGCTAATTCTAATGCCGAAGTACGCGAAGTATCCGGAATTGGAATCACCACATCGATGTCATGCTCATCGCCCCACTCGCGCAGGATTTTTTGTGCCAGTTTCTCACCCATTTTCAAACGGGCTTTATACACAGAGATCCCATCAATAGTTGCATCTGGACGAGCAAAGTACACATATTCAAAAATACATGGACGATATTCTGGATTCGCTGCACATTGCTGGGTAAAGAAGTTACCGTCAGAATCAATGAAAACTGCTTCACCTGGTTCGATATCACGTTCAACCTTAAAGCCTAGTGCCGTAATCGCTACAGATTCAGAAGCAATGATATATTCCATACCACTTTCTGTTTCGCGCGAACCGTAAATTAATGGACGGATACCGTTTGGATCACGGAAGCCTACCAGACCTTGACCGGTAATCATCGCAACAACGGCATATCCACCTTTACAACGCTCATGTACACGCGTTACAGCCTGAAAAATATCTTCAGAGGTAGGTACCAGCTTGCCACGTTTTTGTAATTCGTGCGCCAGTACGTTTAGTAGCACTTCTGAATCTGAATCAGTATTCATGTGACGCAGATCAGTTTTAAACAGGTCATCATGAATTTCTTCAGCATTGGTCAGGTTACCGTTATGCGCCAGCGTAATCCCATAAGGTGAGTTTACGTAGAATGGTTGCGCTTCGGCACTGCTTGAAGTACCCGCCGTTGGGTAACGCACATGACCAATACCATAATTACCCTGTAAAGCACGCATATGACGGGTATGGAATACATCACGGACCATACCGACATCTTTACGCAGGAACAGGCGGCCTTCCTGACAAGTCACAATCCCAGCTGCATCTTGTCCACGATGTTGTAACATCGTTAATGCATCAAACAACATTTGGTTAACAGGTGATTTACCAGCTATACCAACTACTCCACACATAGCAACCTCGCAGACAAGCTAGGATTAATAAAAAGGATTATTCGTTGACGCATCTGAACTCTTGGCCTTGGATGCCGGTTCAGATGAGGAATCTGAAGGTTTCTGTGCCCCTTCAGACTTGATATGTTGCAGGGCGCCATTTGCGGCTTCTTTGGAGAGCTCTGTTGCCCAAGGCGCATATGGCAATAAGACCTGTATAAATTTGGACTGCTTCCAGTGCGGCGAACTTTCCACCCAAGGGCCAATCCCCTGCATGGTAATCAGAACAATCAGCAAACCTTTCAGGCTACCGAAAACACCGCCCGCAAGACGATTCAGCGGACCGAGTTTCAGGGTTTTTAAAATGCGGTTGAGCAGAAAGGTGACAATCCAGGTGAGTACCACAATCATCAGAACGATAAAGGCAAAGGCTGCAATCTTCTGTACCACTGGATCTGTACTGAGAGCAACCATTGAGGGCGCAAGTAGTGTTGAATATTTCGCCGCAATAATCAAGGCAAAAATCCATCCCACTAAGTTCGCAAAGGCTTTAATAAATCCTTGGCGCAAACCGTTGAGCCCTCCAATGAGCAAGATAATCAGTAGAAAGATATCAATGGCATTCATAGGATTTAAAGCGCGGCTACACAGTCTTTAACCAGTTCCGGCCCAGTATATATGAGGCCACTATAGACTTGTACAAGGCTTGCACCAGCTTTTTTCTTGGCCAGCGCATCCGCACCTGAAAGAATACCACCCACACCAATCAATGGAATTTGTCCCTTTAATTCCTCTGCAAATGCAGCCAGACATGCCGTGCTTTTCTCAAAGACTGGCGCGTCTGATAAACCGCCCGCTTCTTCTGCATGCTCCAGACCTTCCACACCTTCACGTGACAATGTGGTATTGGTCACGATCAGACCATCAATCTTGTATTGCAATAACTGCTTGGCAATAAAGGCAATATCTTCAGCTTCAAGATCCGGTGCAACTTTTAATACCAGAGGAACGTAATGCTGATGTTCCTGAGCCAGTTCCAGCTGACGATTCTTCAGCGTTTCCAGCAATTCAGTCAGTGCATCGCCACTTTGTAAACTGCGCAGGTTCTTGGTATTTGGAGAAGAAATATTAACGGTGATATAGGAAGCATAATTATAGACTTTTTCTAAACAAATAAGGTAATCATCTACTGCTTTTTCTACCGGAGTATCAGCGTTTTTACCGATATTGATTCCCAGTACACCTTTAAATTTTGCAGCTTTAACGTTTTCAATCAGTTTGTCCACACCATCATTATTAAAACCCATACGGTTAATAATCGCTTTGGCTTTCGGAAGACGGAATAAACGTGGATGAGGATTACCAGGTTGCGGGCGTGGAGTAATGGTACCAATTTCAATAAAACCAAAGCCTTGACTGGCCAAGGCATCAATATAGGCACCATTTTTATCTAACCCTGCTGCAAGACCGACCGGATTAGGAAATTCGATTCCCATACAGGTCACAGGTTTCACAGCAACATTTTGACGCATCATGCCCATTTTATGGGATGATTTTAATAGTGATAGTGTCAGCTCATGTGCACGCTCTGGTGCTAAAGAAAACAACAAAGGGCGGGCTAGAGAATACAACATATCTAGAAAAGTCTACTGCTTTTTAAGTCGGCATATTATAGGCATAGGCTGACAAAAAAACCATGCTTTGCAAATCTTTATTTTTACCAGTTATTGCACAGTCGCTGTTAATTTAATCTGCCCTGCTTCATTATTTAGTTCCATTTTCTCGATACTTAGCCCCATTTGTGCCAACTGTGTCAGGAAGTTGGCCAGCACAGAATAATTTTCATGAGACAGCATCAACTGAATTTTTCCATCCATTTGCTGTGATGCGACCGACAGCCCTTGTTGCTGAGCAATACGCTGCACTTTTTCTGCTGCATCTAATTGCAAGTCTCCTGCCGGCTTCATAGTAACAGCATTGCTTTGCATCCAGACCAGCGTATCTTTTAGATCATTTAAACGTTTCTGCTGGGTATCTGCTGCCTGATGCATTGCCCAGAGTGCACTCGCAACAGCGGTCACCAGCACAAAGATTGTGGTAAAGATTACCAGAATGCGTTCACGTGCTGACAAACGATCCAGATAATCGGTCAGTTTTTCAATTTGCAGATCCATGCGGTTCTGTAAGGTTTCAATAGCTTTCATTATTGTATTTTCACCAGCCCTACGGCGCCTGTTCCATTCGCCTGTATATTCCCCAATTCTACTTTAAAGCCCTGCTGCCCCAGTTGCTTGGTCAAAGTATTTAAACTTTCAGATGAATTGGACTGTAACTGCAGACTCAATCCAGACGGATCATAATTGACACGCTGTGCCACAATCTGGTTTTGCATCAACACCGGCCCGACTCGGCTAATGAGCTGCAAAGCCTGAGTATCCGCAGTCTGACTTTGACGAAGCTGGGCTTCAAACTGACTTTTAATATTCTGCTCAGTGACCGGATAATTTTGTCCGAACCAATATTTAAACTGGTCAATCGCCTGCATCGCAGTGGTATTGGCGACTTTTTTATATTGATACCAGCGCACCGCATCATAAGTAAACTGTAGTACTAAAATCCCAAGAAAAACCGCCGCACAGGCTTTCCAGTAACCGGAAACAGTATGATCCGATTTACCCTTTGGCAGGATATTAAATGGATGCTGTTTCAGTTTTTTTAGCATTGGCAACGTATATTGGAACGAGTTTAATTGTTCACGTGTTGCTACCGCTTCTAAACTGCTCATTTGTTCAGGGCTGAGATTGCTGACCTGATATTCCAGATCTTTAGACTGAAAATCCAGATAAAGGCTCAGATCATCCACTGACTGGCCGATATATTCAGCTTCACGTACCAGCAAATGCCCACCAATTTGTGCAATAACGCGCTGCTGCGCATGTTCAGGCACTGGCAAAACCAGAAAGTCTGGCAATAATGCAGCGAGTTTAACAGGAATCAAATTCAGGGCATGCTGCAAAGTTTCAACTGTAGAATTTGCAATCCCCAGAATACTGATCTGGTCAGGCTGCTGAAAATGATGCAGCACTTTCATGGTATCGACAGGCAGTACTACATATTCTTCTAACAGATATTTAATGCCATCATTGCCCATTTTTTTATATTGGCTCTTTGGCAAAGTCTGCTGCAAAATTTGCACATGACGACTTGGAAAAAAGACCGTCGCCTCTTCACCATGATAAGCCTGAATATCCTGAATCAGCTGCTCAAGTGTTGCAGCAGTGTTCCAGAACTCCCCCTTTGACCATTGCCAAACCCCATTGGCTTCCGGCATCCATAAATACAACATCGATTGTGTTCTACCGTTTTAATTGGTTTTTATACTGTTGGAATAAAGCTTTTAACTTGTGTTGATAAGCCTGGTGCAATCACGGCCTGATCATAAATACGTGCTTCTGATAAATGAAATGGATGAAAAGACTCAGTCACGAGAATGGAGGCAATATGCGCCACAACATTCATATGACAAACCACCGCAATGGACTCATACGGCAACTGCGATAACCATTCAACTGCAACTTTAGCATCATCATCAGGCTTGATGGTATTACAGATCACCACGGGCACATCTTTAAAATAGTGCTGTAAATGCGCCAGAGTTTCCTGCGCACGCAATAAAGGACTGACCACAAATACTTCCGGTTTAATGATGTCCTTTAAATACTGCGCTGTCTGTTCCGCCTGGTGATGCCCGCGTTCCGTTAGGGGACGTTTGCTATCATTCCCACTCACTGGTGGCGCGGCTTCGCCATGTCGCACTAAAGTCAGTTGCATCTTATTCCCTATTTATTTTGTCGCTACGGTCATCAGTCAGCATTATAATCATCGCTCTTCCTGTGTTATAGATCAGACTTGATGATGTGGCAAGACAAATTCCACATCACTGCGATGACCATTTTTCATCAAAGATAAAGCGATCGTCAGCGGCGGCGCTCCTTCAAAGATCACTTCATACAAGGCAGTTGTAATCGGCATATAAACATCCAGCTCTTCTGAACGCGCTTTTACCTGCACAATGGTGTTGATCCCTTCCGCAGTTTGACCCAGTTCAGTCGTCGCCTGCTCTAAGGTTTTACCCTTACCTAATGCATAACCGACCTGATAGTTACGACTCAGCGGACTGTTACAAGTGGCAAATAGATCACCTACACCAGAAAGCCCCAAGAAAGTTAGCGGATTTGCACCCAGCTTGACTGCAAATCGGCTCATTTCAGCTAGCGCACGAGTTAGAATCATACTTTTGGTATTTTCACCGACATTATAGGCAGCCGCCATTCCCATCGCGACCGCATAAATATTTTTCAATGCGCCACCCAGTTCTACGCCATGCACATCATCACTGGCAAAGACACGGAATAATGCACTATGGAGTGCCTGTTGCACTGCATAACGTACCAGTTCAGATTCACTGGCAATCACCGTACCTGCCGGCTGACCTGCGACAATTTCTTTGGCCAGGTTTGGACCAGACAGCACACCATAAGGCACTTCCGGTAGTTCTTCACGAATGATGTCACTCATAAAGCTGAAGGTATTGGCTTCGATCCCTTTTGTCAGGGAAATCACCGCTTGAGAGGTTATAAAGGGCTTGATCTGCTGCAACACATCACGGAAAGAATGGCTTGGAATCGCGACTAGAATAATATCGCGATCACGAACAGCCTTCTCCAGATCGGACACAGCAAGCAGATTTTCTTCCAGCTTAAAATCCGGTAGATAGCGTTTATTGATATGTGTTGCATTAATATCTTCAGCTACTTCCGGATCACGAATCCAGATCATGGTATCGCAGCCATTTCGAACCGCGGTATTGGCCATTGCAGTACCAAAACTACCACCGCCTAAAACTGTAATTCTTAAAGCCGTATTCTGGTTGACCACTACCGGTTCAATCAAATCGGTAAAATTTAATTCTGACATCTTGTTTTCTAATATCCTGTGTCTTGAAATGCCTTAGTTTTGATTCCAATAACTTACATAATTCTGGGTCTGGATTTCAGCACGTGGTGCAATCGCTTTTGCCGCCGTACCGATATAGATAATGCCAGAAACCAGATCATCCTTACCAATGCCGAGCGACTGCTTGAAAAATTTTGATTCTACTACTGCGCCACTACGCCACATAGTTGAAAAACCTTGAGCCTGCAAAGACAGCAAGAAGTTTTGAATAGCGGCACCTGAACTCAAAATCTGCTCAAAATGTGGCACTTTCGGATGATCCTGCAAACGGGTTAATGCCAGTACCAGCAAAGGTGCACGAAAAGGATGATTCTTGACCCGTTCAATCTGAGCTGATTCAGTTTGACCCAGATCTATCAGTGCTTGCGATAACAGTTCACCAAATGCTTCACGTTGCGCATCCGGGATGATCACAAAAGTGGTAGGTTTTAACCGGTGATGATCCGGTGCTGTCAAAGCAGCTTTAAATGCCATTTCTAACTGTTCTGCATTCGGCGCAGGTGCCAGCAAATGTCCTATTGATTGACGTTGGTGAATATTTTGATGAACGATGTCGACCACAGATTCCGTCATTGCTTTATAGATCTATAACTTAAAAACTACGGTCAAGATTAGCATATTCCACTAACAATACTCTAGAAACTTGCAAATACCTCTACCCCGAAAATATTTAAGGAAGATTACAATATTTTCCGTGGAATCAATAAAATGTCTCTTTCATTCACTTTTCTCTCATAGAGCAACATCAAAAATTGCCAAACTTATACAACAGCTCCTAATTCTGTGCTTTTTACTGTGTTTCAATATTCCCAGTTCTGTTTTCAAGCGAGATTTTATGATGAAAAAAACAATTGCGATCAGCGGATTAGCAGCTTCAGCTCTACTTTTAACTGCCTGTGCATCTAACCCGACTTCAGTAGCGGTTCAAAAGGAAAATAATCAGTTTGAAGTAACAGGATTAGGTAAAAACCAGTTAACCTCTAAAAATAATGCAGTGAATGCAGCCAGCAAAACATGTGGCTCTAAAGCAACTGCGATTATTCTGGATGAAAAAACTTCTTATAATGGTGCACTAAAAGGTGTAGTCGATGAACAGACCGGACAAATGATTCAGGCTGCTGCGACTGTATTAGGCAATATTGCCGGCACCAACACCGGATTGAACCAGAATGATGATTATCAGACTGTTTTAACGTTCCGCTGTGAAGCCAAATAAGCTTCAACATATGCAGTAATAAAAAACCGCTCTTAAAGAGCGGTTTTTTTGCAGTTTAGATTAGCAATAGCCTTCCAAACGGGTCAGCGGTAATTTTTGTCCAATCGCTTTTTCAATCTCTGGCAAATAGAACGCATCATCTTCCGCCAGGAAACTGATACTTACACCACGCGTTCCCGCACGACCAGTACGACCAATACGGTGTACGTAATCATCGGACTGTTCAGGTAAAGTGAAGTTAATCACATGAGATACGCCATCCACATGAATACCACGACCGGCAACGTCTGTCGCAATCATGATGTTATGTTTACCATTTTTGAACTGGTCTAACATTTTTAAGCGTTTGTCTTGGGCAATTTCACCTGACAGCATTACCACCTTATAACCATCACGTTTTAAATGATCATATAGCTTACGTACCTGATCACGACGGTTAGCGAAAATCATGACCTTTTCAATCGGCTCATCACGCAGAATGTCTTGCAGCAACTTATATTTGTCTGCTTTCGCCACCATATACACACGCTGTTCTACGTCGGCATTGGTTTTTTTCTCTGGCTCAATTTCGACAGTGACCGGTTCAAATAACCATTGCTGTGCCAGATTCAAGACATCATAGCTAAAAGTTGCAGAGAACATCAGCGTCTGACGCTGCTCTTTGCGTGGCGAGAAACGCACAATACGTTTTACTGATGGAATAAAACCCATATCCAGTAGACGGTCAGCTTCATCAATCACCAGGAATTCAATCTGATCCAGCCAGACTTCTTTTTGCTCGACAAAATCAATCAGACGCCCTGGAGTAGCAACCATGATATCCACTGGCGCTTTATCCAATTGAGCTTTCTGCTTGTCAAAATCTACACCACCTAGAAGTGTTACGACACTCAGGTCAGTAAACTTGGTCAGCTCATGCGCGTCGCTTTCGATTTGCAGGGCAAGTTCACGTGTTGGTGCCAGAATCAGTGCACGCGGTTCACCACGATAACGCTGTTCTTTTACCGGATTATTCAGCAAGTCATTAATCACGCTAATCAGGAATGCGGCTGTTTTACCCGTACCCGTTTGTGCACGACCAATAGCATCATGTCCTGCCAAGGTGAATTTTAAAACCTTCTGCTGAATCGGCGTCATGGAAGTAAAGCCTAAAGCATCAATTGCCTTTTTCAGTTGGGGATGTAAATTTAAGGTTTCAAAACCAGATGACATAAAGCGCTGCTCTAATTTGATAATCACTAAGATGGAATAGTATAAACAAAAAACGCCCCAATTTATATTGGGGCGTTTATTAGCTTAATCCGAAGATTAGTCTAATGGTTGAACTTCTTCAGCTTGGAAGCCTTTTTGGCCTTTAACTACACTGAATTCAACACGTTGGCCGTCACGAAGTGAACGGTGGCCTTCGCCTTGGATTGCACGGAAATGAACGAATACGTCATCACCGCCGTTGCGTTGAATAAAGCCGAAGCCTTTAGTGTCGTTGAACCATTTAACTACGCCTTGTTCACGAGCAGCTGTCATAAGTTAATCCTCATTGATACTAAAAAAAGGACCACCCGGTGTTGCAAACAGCAGAGCAAACAAGTTTGAAAATATTATTTTTAAGCTTGTAATCATTCTGTAAAACTATTAACAAAATCCCGGTTACATCCATTGTGTATAGGGCGAAAAACAATCAATTTGTTTATCTGAAATCCTAAATACGCAACGAGCTTAACATGGGTTTATGACAATTAATAGATATTTTTTAGCTTTGTTCCTTTTGATTTAGTTATTTTTTTCACAATATATCAGAAAAATTATATATATTATTTCATGTAACTTTTTAGCCAAATAGTTGGGTTTTGGCATCCTATTTGCTAATATTTATAGCCTTTTTTTTGCGATATGAATAAAACGGAAATGAGTGATAACCACGGTCAAGCGCATATTATTGATGCCATGGGTAAGCCCTGTCCGATGCCGCTCCTGATGTTAAAGCGTGCATTAAAAGCGGATCAGGGCAAAACATTCTTGCTAAAGTCATCAGATCCACATAGTCAAACTGATGTTACACGGTATTGCCAAATGCATCAGTTAAAATGCGAATCTCAACAGATTTCTGCAACCGAGTATCACTACCTGATTGAATCTTAAAAATTTTCAATTAAACTGGATGCTCTCCATACTCGTATAAAAGTTTACATTTCTCTACCCAAATATCCATTATTTGAGGAGAGTTTGGATTAAGATAAAACCTAGTTAAGGGTTAAATCCCCCGCACTTCAAGGAGAACACATGAGTGACAGCCGCAATCAATTGATGCCCCTGTCATTATCGGCGCCAGGTGTCAATCTTGGTGCTTATATTAGCACTGTCAATCAAATTCCTATTTTGACGGCCGAACAAGAAAAAGAGTTGGCCGAACGCTATTACTACGACCAGGACCTGGACGCAGCAAAAATGCTGGTCATGTCTCATTTGCGTTTCGTGGTACATATTGCACGTAGTTATGCAGGTTATGGCCTGCCTCAAGGTGACCTGATCCAGGAAGGCAACCTTGGCCTGATGAAAGCCGTTAAGCGTTTTGACCCTAGTATGGGCGTACGTCTGGTGTCATTTGCGGTGCACTGGATCAAAGCTGAAATTCATGAATATGTAATTCGTAACTGGCGTATTGTCAAAATTGCGACCACTAAAGCGCAGCGTAAACTGTTCTTCAATTTACGTAGTCTGAAAAAGTCTTCTAAAAAGTTAACGCTTGAAGAAGCTCAGTCGATTGCCAATGACCTGAATGTAACACCAGAACAGGTGTTGGAAATGGAAGGCCGATTGACGGCTTATGATGCAGCATTTGAAGCATCAGGTGACGATGATGACGAAAATTCAACTCACGTTGCTCCAGCACTATATCTGGAAGACAACCGTTATGACCCGGCACGTCTGATTGAAAATGAAGACTATGAGGAACAAAGCACCTCTGCTCTGCATGAAGCGATGGAACAGTTAGATGACCGTTCCCGTAATATCTTGCAGCGTCGCTGGCTGGATGATGAAAAATCAACCTTGCATGAACTGGCAGCTGAATATAATGTTTCCGCCGAACGTATCCGTCAGCTTGAAAAGAATGCAATGGAAAAGATTAAAGTAGCAATGTCTTCAAACTGATGTATTGAATTAATAAACTACTAATCTTAAGAAAAAGCCTTCATATATGAAGGCTTTTTTTGTCTTTTAATGCCGTGTTTCAGCCTTAGCTTTTATGCTAAGGTTAAGCGCAAACTTTATTGGGAAGGTCAATTCAAATGTGGATTGCGATTTCAGCACTGAATCTTGCGCTTGCAGTCATGCTCGGCGCATTTGGTGCCCATGGTTTAAAGACTCGAGCGACTGAAGCACAGTTGACCTGGTGGCAAACGGCCACAGATTATTTCTTCTACCATGCTCTTGGCTTACTTATTCTAGCAGTGATCAGCCGAGTAATTCCTGAATTGCCAATCAAATGGAGTTTTCTCCTGATCCAGGCGGGGATTTTCCTGTTCTGTGGCTCACTCTATGTCATGGCACTGGGTCTGCCGCGCGGTTTAGGTGCAATTACGCCAATTGGTGGTGCCTTAATGATTGCTGGCTGGTTAATTCTGGCCTGGAATGCCGTAAAATACCTCAAATAGGTCTGATGCTTTAATCAATAATCATGGAGGGTTGCCAAGATGCTGGTGTATATCAATGGCGAACAACAAGAAACTCAATGCAAGAACCTGCTGGAACTGGTTCAAAGTCTGGCGCTTGAGGGTAAACGCTTTGCAGTTGAGGTCAATGAAATGATTATTTCTAAAAGCAGATTGGGTGAAACGCCCATTTGCGAAGCGGACAAAATAGAAATTATTCACGCAGTCGGTGGCGGCTAATAACACTTGGAACAATTATGCAAGATTTATTACAGATCGGTTCACGCCAATTCCAGTCTCGTCTTTTAGTAGGCACAGGCAAATATAAAGATTTAAATGAAACAGATCAGGCCATTCAGGCCAGTGGTGCAGAAATTGTAACGGTTGCTATTCGCCGGGTGAATATTGGTCAGCATCCAGACCAACCGAACCTGCTTTCAGTGGTTCCACCAGAAAAATACACCATTTTACCAAATACTGCGGGCTGTTTTGATGCCAATAGCGCAGTACGCACCTGTATGCTAGCACGTGAACTGCTGGATGGTCATAACCTGGTAAAACTGGAAGTTCTGGGTGATGAAAAGACTCTTTATCCAAATATTACCGAAACTTTGAAAGCAGCGCGTACCCTGATTGATGACGGTTTTGAAATCATGGTCTATACCTCAGATGATCCGATCGTGGCACAAGAACTGGAAAGTATGGGCTGTGTAGCAATCATGCCTTTAGGTAGTCTGATCGGTTCAGGTCTGGGGATTCTGAATCCACACACGATTTCGATTATTAAAGAAAATGCCAAAGTGCCTGTGCTGGTTGATGCGGGTGTCGGTACTGCCAGTGATGCAGCGATTGCCATGGAACTAGGCTGTGACGGCGTACTGATGAATACTGCGATTGCTGCTGCACAAAATCCGGTCTTGATGGCCTCTGCGATGCGTAAGGCGGTTGAAGCGGGTCGTGAAGCATTCCTGGCCGGTCGTATGCCACGCAAACGCATGGCCAATGCCAGCTCACCTGAAACCGGTTATTTCTTTAAATAATAATCGAGGCTAGAGGCCCAAAAAATTATTTAAATCATGTCGATCTGTTCAGGAGTTTCCAGCAAACTCCTGGACTTTTAAATTTAGATACCCAATACCCCGGTCAACTTTGAAAATTAAATATTAAAAGTTCACGTCTTGGTTCGGATTAATTCGAATAGGAACTTCAAATCCATAGTTGAATTTATAAAAAAGCTTTAAAGTTCACCATAAATATCTATCCAATATTCAAAGAGATGACTTAACCTATTTTGCTAAACTTATCACTCAGCTTTGATCATCAATAAAATTATAAATAAAAGGAATTTAAACCGATGCTTTATCAGATCAAACTGCCTTTCCTATTTAGCACCCTGCTGTGTCTAGCATTTACACAAAGTGCTTGTGCGAAACCTCAGACAGGTAGTTCTCCTAAATCAAGCTATCAATCTTTTGTTCCGAAAAACTGGAAAGTTCTAGAAAAAGCACAAGGTGATTTAAATCAGGACGGTCAAGCGGATATTGCCCTGATTATTGAAGATACTAATCCCGAAAACTTTGTTGCAAATGCAGGTGTAGGTAATCATGTTCTGAATACCAACGAACGAAAACTTTTGATTTTATTCAAGCAGGCAAATGGTTATCAGCTTGCAGCTAGCAATACTACTTTGCCAACCGAAGGTGATGTAGAGTCGCCTTGCCTCACTGATCCACTTGGTGAATCCGAAGCCTTAAGCATTCAAAAAGGTGTACTTCGGGTTCATTTACACTACTGGCTAAGCTGTGGTTCATGGTATGTCACCAATTATACTTATACCTTTCGATACCAAGATAATGCTTTTAAATTGATTGGCTATGATGTAGATGATTTTCACCGTGCCTCGGGTGAGAGTACAGCACGAAGCATTAACTTTTTAACAGGCAAGCTAAAAACTACAACAGATGAAAATGAATTTTCAGAACAGACGCAACTTGCCAAAGTTCAATGGTCCACCTTAAAACACCGCTACGCACTGAAACTTGAACAGGTTCAATTTAATCAGCCACAAGAGTTCGAATAAAATTAAATATTACAAACTCTTTCAAACTGAGAATTACAGCTTAAAGTGCTTCTAAAATCCGAATCTTTACACTCGCAACCGCACCTTGAGTGGCTTTAGCATGTTGCTGCATATTTACACTATGCATGTGGGTTTCCAGATGCTGAATACTTTCCCATTTTTCAAACATCATGATTGAAAAAGGCACTTTGGTCTGTAATCGGCTCTCAATTGCCGGATGATCAATATAGACATCATAAAGATGACAGCCTGGCTCTTGTAATACCTGTGTGCGGATGTTGTTAAATGAATCCAGCACTGTTTTCATATCTTGTTCCGAATGACAGATGATTTCAGCAATAACGGTTAGCATGGTCATATCTCCTGATTAAGCAAAAATTTGAGTTAAATGTTCACGATACTGTGCGATATACGCTTCAACTTCAGGGGCTTTAATTACATCATTCACAATAAATGTCGGTAAAGCTTGCATCCCCAGGAATTGGTTGGCTTTATGAAAAGGTAGGTAAACGCCATCTACACCCACGCCATGAAAAAACTGCTCGGTATCTGTAAACGCATCCATCGGTGCATTCCAGGTAAGAGATAACATATAGTTTTTATCGTGAATCAGGCCACCTGAGCCATATTTTTTTGAAGCATCTGAACGTGAGCGACCATCATTTGCATACAGGCTGCCATGCCCTTCGGTAAAAACATCATCAATATACTTTTTCACTGGCCACGGCGCACCCATCCACCAGCCTGGCATTTGGTAAATGACCGTATCTGCCCAAAGGTATTTTTCTACTTCTGCTTTTGCATCATATTCATTGTCAGCACGAGTTACCTGAACCTGATGCCCCAGCTTTGTTAATACTTCTTGAGCCAGTTCGGCCAAAGTATCATTTAACTGACCATTTGAGTGGGCAAAAGCTTTTGCGCCATTAATTAATAAAATATTTTTCATGGAAAGAACCTGAAACCAAAAATTTATGCAGGCACTATATAGACTCTGCTTATTGCTAAAAAGCAGTGATTTTGCAAATCATTATTGACTAAATATCAACAATTACTTTGGAAGCAATAAAAAAAGCGCCTTATGACGCTTTTTCAAAATTTTAGTATTAAGGAATCAAACCTTCATCACGCATTGCAATCTGTACAGACTGACGTTCTGCAACCTTATTACGGATATGAATAATATTTTTATATGGACTCAGATCATGTTCAATCTGGTTCGACCAGTTGGTGAGAACAAACAGGTAAGCATCTGCCGGACCGAAATTATCATCGACCAGATAATCATTGTCCGATTCACCAATCGCCTTATCGATATAACTCAATAAACGGTCAATTTCTGCATATGCTTTTTCTTTGGCTTCATCTGATAATTTTCCAGTGAAGAATACAGCATAAGCATCATGCAGTTCTGAATTGAGATAACCTAACCACTCCAGCACTTTGGCACGTCCCATGCCAGAAGGTGGAATCAGATCTTGTTTTGGATCGTGTTGAGCAAGAAACGGTAAAATTGCAACATTTTCTGTAAGAATTAAACCCGGATTAATTTCTAATGCTGGTACATAACCTTTTGGGTTAATTTCGTAATAATCTGCACCTTTTTCTGTTTTATGGGTTTTTAAGTCAACACGTTCCAAATCAAAATCGACATTAATTTCATTTAAAATAATATGAGCTGCCAAAGAGCACGCGCCTGGCGAATAGTAAAGCTTCATTTCTGATCCTTGTTATACACTTCTCAATGTTTTAAATCGCTTCTGACAAACTTTCAAGTGATCAAACCTGTAAATTGCAAAAAAGCGTAACTGTGATTCAGCACAGTTACATATTCAATATTGAGGAATTTACAGGCTTTTGCAAGTCAATCTTGTGTAGATTTTTATCTGTATCTGTTTAAGATACGCAGGTTCTCAAAATTTAGATGATATTTCGTGATTAACCTGAAAAAAGAAGAATGGTTTTCCAATATCCGGACTGATGTACTGGCAGGTTTGGTGGTTGGACTCGCCCTGATTCCTGAATCTATTGCCTTTTCTGCGATTGCCGGTGTCGATCCGCAAGTCGGCTTATATGCCTCTTTCTGTATTGCCGTGTCCATTGCCTTTTTCGGTGGTCGTCCTGCCATGATTTCTGCGGCTACAGGTGCAATGGCACTATTGATGATTACGCTGGTCAAGGATCATGGCTTGCAATACCTGCTTGCAGCCACGATTCTGACCGGAATCATTCAGGTGATTGCGGGCTTTTTTAAAGTTGCCAAGCTGATGCGTTTTGTGTCGCAGGCTGTGGTATATGGTTTCTTGAATGCCCTCGCGATCCTGATTTTTGTGGCACAAATCCCGGAAATTCACCGGATGGACAGTACGGCTTATCTGTTCATTTTAGTAGGTTTGGCAATTATCTATCTGTTTCCTTATATCCCGAAAATCGGTAAAGCGATTCCATCGCCTCTGATCTGTATCGTCGTACTGAGCGCACTTGCGTTATTGCTTGGTGCAGATATGCGTACTGTGAGCGATCTGGGACAGTTTCCAGATACCTTGCCAGTCTTTCTTCTTCCAGAAATTCCACTGAATCTGGAAACTTTGCAGATTATCCTGCCTTATTCCTTTACTCTAGCCACTGTAGGTCTGCTTGAAAGTATGATGACGACTACAGTGATTGATGAAGTGACTGGAACTGAAGGTGACCGACATCAGGAATGTCGTGGTCAGGGTATGGCCAATATTGTCAGCGGTTTTATGGGCGGAATGGCCGGTTGTGCCATGATTGGCCAGTCGATTATCAATGTCTCATCAGGTGCTCGTACACGTTTATCGACATTAGTTGCTGGCGTATTTTTACTGTGTCTGGTGGTCTTCCTGAAAGACTGGCTGGCTTATATTCCTATGGCAGCACTGGTAGCTATTATGATTATGGTATCATTTACCACCTTCCAGTGGGGTGCAATCAAACAGTTTGGCAAGCATCCGCTAGAATTTAATACCGTGATGATTGCAGTGATAATTGTCGTGCTTGCTACTCATAATCTGGCGCTCGGTGTATTTGTCGGTGTATTGCTCTCTGCTCTGTTCTTTATTAATAAGCTGGAAAGAACTGTACATGTCTCGACTTATTTGCATAAGCCTAATTCACGTAGCTATATAATTTCTGGTCAGATTTTTTTCAGTAGTACAGAAAAGTTCTACCAGTTTTTTGATTTTAAGGAAAAGCTAGATCATGTTGAGCTAGATCTGACGCATGCACATATCTGGGATGTAACTTCAGTAAATATGCTCAATAACGTCATCCAGAAGTTTAAAGCCCAAGGCATAGACGTGACTGTAATTGGTTTAAATGAAGCCAGTAGCACTTTGATCGATCGTTTTAGTACCTGATCAAGCTTGATCTATAAAAGAGCCAACTGGCTCTTTTATTTTGTCTGAGATCTCTGGCTCGATTTTTATGGAGAAATACCGAGAAAAGTTTGACTTGCACCGCTCAGGACTTAAAATACCGCATTCTGAATTTTTAGATTTGCCAAAATTATGTCGAACGATCAATTAGACCAGCAAGTCGTGGAGCTGGACAATTTAAGCGAGCACCGTGAAATTGTGACGTTTATGCGCCGCTCAGCGCCATTAAATACCTCTCAACGTACTGCGCTTGAACAATATGGTCACTTAATTTTGGAATATCCGGTAGGTGATTTGCGTCAGCATTTTGAACACCCTGAACGTCCGCTGACTGTCGAAATCGGTTTTGGTATGGGCCGCTCTCTGGTTCTCATGGCGAAAGCGAATCCAGAGCGTAACTTTGTCGGAATCGAAGTGCATGTACCGGGTATTGCGCAGTGCGTGTATGAAGCAGGTATGGCTGGCGTGACGAACTTACGTGTACTGGATGCTGATGCGATTCAGGTACTTCGTGAAATGCCAGACAATAGCATCAACACCGTTCAGCTGTATTTCCCTGATCCATGGCAGAAAAAACGTCACTTTAAACGCCGTTTTGTATCTCATGACCGCATGCCATTGGTTGAGCAAAAACTGGAACTTGGCGGTACTTTCCATGCTGCAACAGACTGGGAACCGTATGCTGAGTGGATGCTGGAAGTTCTGGAAGAACGTCCACGTTTAGAAAACCTGGCGGGTAAAGGAAACAGCTACCCTCGTCCTGAATGGCGCCCACAGACCAAATTTGAACGTCGCGGGATCGAAGCTGGCCACAAGATTAATGACTTTATCTTTAAGAAAATTTCTTAATATCTATAAGTCTAAAAAGCGCTGATTATTCAGCGCTTTTTTATTAGCTCTTATGGCGTTCTAAAATCTGCTGACTGAATAATCTATATACATCTGCCAAGTCTTGTCGCTGAGACTGCTCTAGCATCTGCTGATGCATATTCAGAATATTCTGATCACCACGCATCGCAGGTCCAGTCTGCCCCTGGCGTGGATCATTTTGCGTCGCTTTATGGGCTGTTTCCAGAATCAATGGATAAAGCAGGCTAAAGTCTACCTGCTGTGCATCTACTACCTGCTTGGCCATGTCATAACAGTAGTTGCTAAAATTGCAGGCAAACACCGCAGCTAGATGCAAGCTCAAACGTTGTTCTGAACTATATTGATAAACTCGTTTACTTAGGCTATTTGCTAAATGAATTAGAATTTTTTGATCTTCTGGATCAGATGCTTCAATAAATAAAGGTGTATTTTCCCAGTCGATTTCACGTTCCAGACTAAAGGTCTGCAGTGGATAAAAGACACCAGACTTTACATGTACATCTGCTAGAACATTTAGATGAGTACTACCCGAAGTATGGACAATCAGCACATCTTGCAAGTAAGAATGAACTTGTCTGATGACCTCAGCAATTGATTGATCACTCACGGCAATGATCATCAAATCTATATTCTGATTCAGATTCTCAGGTTGAGCGATGGCTTGCGCTTTAAATTGATCAGCCAGTTGCTGTGCTTTATCCAGAGTCCGGCTGTAGATCTGTACAATTTTATGTTGTGCTGACAAAGCACGGGCAAGATGATAAGCCACTCGCCCTGCCCCAATAATACTAATCCGCATTCATCAATATTCCTGAATCATTGCGCACAGCATGCCAATAAAAAAAGGATGAATCAATTCATCCTTTTGCTTTTGAACCGGATTTAGAATTTACGTAAGGTCAGAATCTGTTCACTACGACCGAAAGGCCCGTGAATATCATGCAGCACACCACTGGTGAGACCAATCCCATCTTCACCATATTGTTGCACCACTTCCAGCCCCAACCATTCACCTTGCGGCAGACGGTACATATGAATCTGTAAATCTAGATTCGGGAATCCCCAGCCCGCATTCGGGTCCTGACGTGGCACAATGCCATTCGCGGTATCGACCATACCGAGTAAACGACTAAAATCTGTAGTCGGTTGTCCTTCTACCATATCCAATGAATTTCTGAGCCAGACAATGCCTTTGCCTGCACGATGATCAGGATGTGCACGGGTTTCAATACTTTGAATATAACCGCCCGGCCAGCAACTCATACCCTCCCAAACCGGTAAAAACTCAGGGCTTTCAATCGGAAAATCTTCGATACCTGCAATGGCCCGGCTATCTGAAGTCAACATCCTCCAGGCACGTGCAACAATACAGGTTTTTCCATTGGCACACATTTCTGCCTCAATCAATTCAATAGTTTTGCCAGGACGGATCATGCGTGTAGTAATAGAAAATTCACCAAATGCAATCAGCCCAAAAATATCCAGTCCAACCCGGCCAATGCGCATTTCTGATCTAGGCTGAAACTGTTCCAGTTCAACACATAGAATACCGGTTGCCGGTGCCATATGCTGTTCATGAGGATTCCACGCACCTTGAGCATGAATATTGGAACGATAATAGGCAGTAGTACTGCCATCTGTATGCTGCTCGCGCTGGATCAAACTATAATATGCTGACATTCTTCTTAAACTTCCTTGATTATTCTCTTAAACTTTAAAATTCATATAAAGTTTCATGATCTTTATTTTCTGAGTAAAAAACCATAATAATTCATGATTTGACTATAAATTTTGTGCTGTTTAAATCCGACTTTTGTTAAAAGTTCATTTGAATCTTCCGCTGAAATCAGAAAAAAGTCCTGCTGCAATCTGGCCAGCATATTTTCGCTTTGCTGCACACTAAGTCCGGTTTGCTGTGCCATTTTTTGCATCACCTTTAATTCATTCTCACCTTCTGGCTGCATCAGATCATAGGTCAATGCGATCCCGCCAGCTTTAAGGCTCTGATAGATAGCCTGAAAAAAATCAGATTTCTGAGGTTCAGGAATAAAATGGGCGACTAAAATAGCGAGTGCAGCATCGAAAGTATCCTGCTGATCCAGTTCCTGAGTGGTGCACTGTATAAACTGAACTCGTTGTTCAGCTCCAATAGAAGCCAGATGCTTCCTTGCCTGTTCAAGCATCGCAGCGGAAGGATCAATCGCAGTAAATGTCCAGTTTGGATGCTGTTGCAATAAATAAGATAGTTCATAACCAGTTCCGCAACCCACAATCAGGATATGTGCATTTTCTGGAAGCTCAGTACTGAGTATGGCTTCAATCTGCTGATGCACCAGTTCATAGCCAGGAATCAGTTTACGGATATGATCATCATAACTTGCGACCACCACTTCACTGTGAAAGTTTTTTGCCATCTGTTTACTCTGATTTATATAGAAATAGATTTTTATCTATTTAAAGAAATTGCTAAATACATGACCTCAATTTGCAAGATGGATTCTTCTTCCATTGTGCAGGTGCTTCGTTACTTTGACTGGGCAAAGTAACCAAACCCCTCTGTTTCATTGATATGGCATCCTTGCCATACAATGAAACGGCGGCATCCATGCCGCCAGGTCATCTGATCAAATACTATTTAAACTTAGCTTTAATTAATTTAAGCAATCTCTTTTAAATTTAATTCTTCACGCATAAATTCACGCAACTTGAACTTCTGTGCCTTGCCTGAAGCTGTCATCGGGAAGTCATGGAAGAAACGCACATAACGCGGCACTTTATTGTGAGAAATATGCTCCTTACAATACTGACGGATGGTTTCTTCAGTACATGAATCATTTTCATGCAGGATGATGCAGGCACAAAGTTCCTCACCATATTTATGGTCTGGCACCCCAATCACCTGTACATCTGAAACAGCCGGATGGGTATAAAGGAAATCTTCAATTTCTTTCGGGAACAGGTTTTCCCCTCCACGAATCACCACGTCCTTGATTCGGCCCTTGATTTTGACAAAGCCTTCATCATCCATTTCAGCGATATCACCGGTATGCATCCAGCGCGCCGCATCAATCACTTCCTGAGTTTTGTCCTGATCTTCCCAATAACCGAGCATCACTGAATAACCACGTACACACAGCTCACCCAATTGGCCGCGTGGAACCACCTTGCCATTTTCATCGACAATTTTAACTTCCAGATGCGGATGTACCCGGCCAACCGTACTGACACGTTGCTCGACACTGTCTGCCGTTGAGCTTTGTGCACTGACGGGTGCGGTTTCAGTCATGCCATAACAAATCGTGATTTCAGACATATGCATCCGTTCAATCACGCGCTGCATAATTTCCTGCGGACATGGACTACCCGCCATAATCCCGGTACGCAGACTGGACAGATCAAACTCGTCAAACTGTTCATGTTCCAGCACCGCAATAAACATAGTCGGCACACCATAAGCCGCGGTACATCTTTCCTGCTGAATGGCTTTTAAGGTTTCTAATGGATTAAACACGGCAGACGGATAAATCATGGCGGAACCATGCGTAATACAGGCCAGATTGCCCATGACCATACCAAAGCAGTGAAATAAAGGCACTGAAATACAGACACGGTCTTCTGGCCCTAAATGAATGGCTTCGCCAACAAAGTACCCGTTATTTAAAATATTATTATGGGTCAGCATGGTGCCTTTCGGATTGCCGGTGGTGCCCGAGGTAAACTGGATATTAATGGTTTCATCGAACTGCAGTTCACTGGAGATCTGTTGCAGTTGTTGCAGCTCTTGTTCGCCAGGCGAGCTCAGCAAATCCTGAAACCGGTGGATGCCGGTATGCTGCTGGTCATCAATTTTAATTACATGTTTTAAATGCGGCAGACGCTCTGCATTAAGGAATTTATCCTCGGTTTCCTGCAATTCCGGTGCAATTTTAGTCAGAATTTCCTGATAGTCCGTCGTCTTAAACTGCGCTGCAATCACCAGTCCCTTACAGGAGACCTTGTTTAGCACATATTCAAGCTCATTGCTTTTATAGGCCGGATTCAGGTTCACCAGAATAATGCCTGCCTTGAAGGCCGCAAACTGGGTAATGGTCCATTCCACACAGTTCGGCGACCAGATTGCCAGACGGTCACCTTTTTGCATACCTAGTTTCAGCAGCTGACAGGCAAAGGCATTGACCTGATCCTGTAGCTGCCGGTAACTGAGGCGTATGTTCTGATGCAAACTCACTACCGCATCACGTTCTGCATACTGCTCGCAAGCTTGATCAAATTTTTCACCAATCGTCATGCCCAATAAAGGCTGGCTGCTGGTTCCATAGGCATAGCTTAACCGTACTTGTGTCATTGAATCGATCTCCTTGATTCTTTGTAATTCTGATTTTCAACTTTACTAATTGTTTTATGACCACGACGACCTTGTCTATGTGCCTGTTTTTGTGTGTCTATGCTGCTGAATTTCCCTCCTGTCGATGTACTGCGTTAACACAAAAATCGGCAATCTGTTTGACAAAGTGATCCTTGTAGTTCTGATCAAACATCACATTACGGGACGGATTCAAAGGTTCAATCACGACAAAGGTCATGGCACCAACCACGCCCAAAGCTGCCGTATTTAAATCTTCAAACTCGAACTCTCCATTCACCTTTCCTTCGGCCAGGATTTCCTTAATGCTTTGTTTAAGCAGCTGTTTACTGCGAAAACGCTCATGTTCCATTTCCGGATCAACCGGTTCAAACATAAGTGAATACGCCAACTGGGGGCTATTCATGGCACGTTTCACAAAAGTTGTAACAGATTTTTGCAATTTCAGTTTTGGCGACAAATCCGACCCGGCAATGGAAACAAGAATTCCAACTTCATGCTGAATCGCTGCCGACAAAACCTCAATCAAAATCTGGCTTTTGTTTTCAAAATATCGATATACCAGCCCTGTAGAAACGCCTGCGCGTTCTGCAATCGCCTGAATCGACGCCTCTTTAAAGCCCCCTTGAGTAATCAGTTCACGAGCAGACTGTAAAATCGACAAACGATTTTGTTCCATTCGTTCCTGCATCAGTGATGATCTTTTATAACTCATAATCTTATTCTCAACCAGATAAAATGAATTGTAAATCATTTTGTGAATATAGGTTCACTTTTTTAATTTTTCGTTGTATGTTAAAAAAACAAGCACAACAAAAATGCTTTTGGACACAACAAATATAATCTCAGGATGGATGAAGAATGAATTTACAAAGCTTAGATTTCGGTTTGGATGAAACTCTTATTGCGCTTCGTGATTCAGTGGCCGCATTTTGCGCCAAGGAAATTGCCCCAATTGCCCAGCAAGTTGACCGTGACAATGAATTCCCGGCTCACCTCTGGAAAAAATTTGGTGATATGGGCCTACTTGGTTTAACGGTCAGTGAAGAATATGGCGGTACCAATCTGGGGTATCTGGCCCATATTATTGCCATGCAAGAAATTTCCCGTGCTTCAGCATCCATTGGTTTGTCCTATGGCGCCCATTCTAACCTATGTGTAAACCAAATTAAGCGAAATGGTAATGAAGAACAAAAGCAGCGTTATCTGCCAAAACTGATTTCTGGTGAATATGTCGGTGCATTAGCAATGTCTGAGCCGAATGCCGGATCAGATGTAGTCAGCATGAAACTGAAAGCTGAAGATAAAGGCGATCATTATCTACTCAATGGTTCCAAGATGTGGATCACTAACGGTGGTGATGCCGATGTACTTGTCGTCTATGCCAAAACCGATTTACAAGCTGGTGCCAAAGGCATGACTGCTTTTCTGGTTGAGAAAAATATGCCAGGTTTTAGTCACGGCACTCATTTAGACAAATTGGGCATGCGTGGTTCCAATACTTATCCCCTGTTTTTTGACAATGTCGAAGTTCCGAAAGAAAACGTGCTTGGCGGTGTCGGCAATGGGACTAAAGTGCTGATGAGTGGTCTGGACTATGAACGTGCGGTTCTGAGTGCTGGCCCACTGGGCATTATGGATGCCTGCATGGATACCGTGATTCCTTATATTCATGACCGTAAACAATTTGGTCAGGCACTGGGCGAATTCCAGTTGATGCAAGGCAAAATTGCTGACATGTACTCTACCTGGCTGGCATGTAAGGCCCTGGTGTATGCCGTTGGTGCTGAATGTGACAAGGCCGATCATAGCCGTAGCCTGCGTAAAGATGCTGCCAGTGCCATTTTATATGCCGCTGAAAAAGCCACCTGGATGGCGGGTGAAACCATTCAGACCCTAGGTGGGAACGGTTATATCAATGAATTTGCTGCAGGCCGTTTATGGCGCGATGCCAAACTCTATGAAATTGGCGCCGGAACTTCCGAAATCCGCCGCATGCTCATTGGCCGTGAGCTCTTCAACGAAACAGCCTAAACATTAACACTTAGAATAAAACAAGGATGTTCGTCATGAATCAGTTACAGAGCAAAATCAATATACGTAGTGAAGAGTTTAAGACCAACCAGGCTGCCATGCTGCAACTGGTGAATGACCTTAAACAGAAAGTAGAAAAAATTGCCTTGGGTGGCGGAGAAAATGCCCGCCAGAAACATCTGGATCGCGGCAAATTACTGCCGCGTGAACGGATTAATCATTTAATTGATCCAGGCACGGCTTTTCTGGAAATCGGTCAACTGGCTGCCTATCAGGTTTATCAGGATGATGTTCCTGCAGCAGGTGTAGTTGCTGGTGTGGGTCAGGTCAATGGTGTGACCTGCATGATCGTGGCCAATGATGCCACAGTCAAAGGCGGGACTTATTATCCCCTTACGGTGAAAAAGCATTTACGTGCCCAAGAAATTGCCGAACAGAATCATTTGCCATGTATTTATCTGGTCGATTCTGGCGGTGCTTATTTACCTTTACAGGATGAAGTCTTCCCGGATCGTGATCACTTCGGTCGTATCTTTTACAATCAGGCACGTATGTCGAGTCTAGGTATTGCCCAGATTGCAGTGGTGATGGGTAGCTGTACGGCAGGTGGTGCTTATGTGCCAGCGATGTCAGATGAAACCATTATTGTGCGTAATCAAGGCACGATTTTCCTCGGCGGCCCTCCTCTGGTGAAAGCGGCAACCGGTGAAGTGGTTTCTAGTGAAGACTTAGGTGGTGGTGATGTACATACCCGTTTATCTGGGGTTGCCGATCATCTGGCAGAAAATGATGAACACGCAATTGCCATTGCCCGCAACATTGTGGCGAACCTGAATAAAAAGCCAAATAAAACTGCAGATGAAATTGAAGCACCGCGTTTTGACAGTTCAGAGCTGTATGGCATTGTGCCAAGCGATGCACGTAAACCGTTTGATATCCGTGAAGTGATTGCGCGTATTGTCGACGGTTCACGCTTTGACGAATTCAAGGCACGCTTTGGGACTACCCTGGTCACTGGCTTTGCCAAGCTCTATGGAATGCCAGTTGGAATTATTGCCAACAATGGAATTTTATTCTCTGAGTCTGCACAAAAAGGCGCGCATTTTATTGAACTATGTACCCAGCGCAATATTCCGCTGATCTTCCTGCAAAACATCACCGGCTTTATGGTGGGTCGTCAGTATGAAAATGAAGGTATTGCTAAAAATGGTGCCAAGCTGGTGATGGCCGTCGCGACAGCCAATGTGCCTAAACTGACTCTGGTGATTGGCGGTTCTTTTGGTGCCGGTAACTATGGCATGTGTGGCCGTGCTTACTCGCCACGCTTTATGTGGACCTGGCCAAACTCACGTATTTCGGTGATGGGCGGTGAACAGGCCTCTAGCGTATTGTCGACTTTGAAACGCGATCAGATTGAGCAAAAAGGTGGAACCTGGTCAGCTGAAGAAGAAGACCAGTTTAAACAGCCAATTCGTGACCAATATGAACGCCAAGGCCATCCTTATTATGCTTCTGCGCGTTTATGGGATGACGGTGTCATTGATCCAGCGCAATCGCGTGAAGTCCTGGCCCTAAGTCTGGCTGCAGCGATGAATGCACCAATCCAGCCAACCAAATTCGGCGTGTTCCGCATGTAAGAGGTGACAAAAATGGACTATCAATTTTTACAGCTCGAACAGCAGAATCAGGTGGCAACGGTCTGGATTAACCGGGCTGAACTGCATAATGCGTTTAATACCCAGGTCATTGAAGAGCTACATGCCTGTTTCCAGTCTTTAAATCAGCGTGATGACGTACGCGTGGTGATTCTGGCAGGCCGAGGCAAAAGCTTCTCTGCGGGTGCAGATCTGAACTGGATGAAACAGGCCGGTCAGGCCTCACAGGCAGACAATGAAGCCGATGCTCTCAAACTGGCAAAAATGTTGCAAAGTCTGGCGACATTAAAACAACCGACGATTGCCCGTGTCCATGGAATTGCTTTTGGCGGCGGTATGGGACTGGCATCCGCTTGTGATATCTGTATCGCCAGCACTGATGCCAAGTTTGCAACGTCTGAAGTACGTTTAGGATTAGCCCCTTCGACCATTAGTCCGTATGTGATTCGTGCGATTGGCGCCCGTCAGGCGTCACGTTATTTCCTGACTGCTGAGCGAATCTCAGCTGAACAGGCGAAAACCATTGGTCTGGCACATGAAGTGACTGCACCAGAACAGCTCGACAGCAAAATTGATGAGATTGTGGAAGCGCTCTTACTCGGTGGACCAGCAGCGCAAAACGCCTCAAAACAGCTGATTCAACTGGTCGATCAACAGGTCCTGACTGAAGATCTGCTGCTTAAAACCGCACAGCATATTGCCCATGTTCGCCAGGGAGATGAGGCGAAAAATGGACTGAATGCATTTTTAAACAAAAAAAGCCCGGCCTGGATCAAGACCACGGCATAACAACAAGAAGGATCGTAGGATGTTTGAAAAGATTTTAATTGCCAACCGTGGTGAAATTGCCTGTCGTGTAATTCGTACAGCGAAAAAGTTAGGCATCGCTACTGTTGCCGTATATTCCGATGCCGATGCACAGGCACAGCATGTCAAACTGGCAGATGAAGCCATCCATATTGGTGAATCGCCTGCTGCACAAAGTTATTTACAGATTGAACGTATTATTCAGGCAGCAAAAACTACAGGTGCTCAGGCTATTCATCCAGGTTATGGCTTCCTGTCTGAAAATGACCAGTTTGCCCTGGCCTGTCAGGATAACAACATTGTCTTTATTGGTCCGCCAGTGGATGCGATCTTAGCAATGGGTCTGAAAGCGACCTCTAAAGCCTTAATGGAAAAAGCTGGTGTACCTTTAACCCCCGGCTATCATGGTACCAATCAGGATGCCGATTTCTTGAAACAACAAGCTGACAGTATTGGCTATCCAGTACTGATCAAGGCTAGTGCTGGCGGTGGCGGTAAAGGCATGCGACTGGTCGAGCGTAGTGAAGATTTCCTGAGTTCACTCGCCTCCTGTAAAAGCGAAGCACGTTCCAGCTTCGGCAATGAAGATGTGCTGATTGAACGCTATGTCGTGCAGCCACGCCATATTGAAGTTCAGGTCTTTGGTGATACACATGGCAATTATGTGCATCTGTTTGAACGTGATTGCTCCGTGCAGCGTCGTCACCAGAAAGTTCTGGAAGAAGCACCTGCACCTAAAATGCCAGAAGACAAACTTGAGGCGATGCGCCAAGCCGCAATTGATGCTGCACGTGCTGTAAATTATGTCGGTGCCGGTACAGTCGAGTTCATCGTTGAGCAAGACGGTACTGCTTACTTCATGGAAATGAACACCCGTCTGCAGGTTGAGCATCCAGTCACTGAAATGATCACCGGTCAGGATCTGGTGGAATGGCAGTTACGTGTAGCGTTCGGTGAACCTTTACCGAAACAGCAGCATGAATTACAGATACACGGTCATGCACTGGAAGCCCGTGTTTATGCCGAAGAACCAGAAAAAGGTTTTATTCCTGCCATCGGTCAGATCAGCTATTTGCACTATCCAGAACAAAATGACAGCGTGCGTGTGGATAGTGGCATTGTCGAAGGTGATGAAATCAGCACCTATTATGATCCGATGATTGCCAAACTTATTGTTTGGGGCAAAAACCGTGAAGCTGCTTTAACCCAGATGCATCATGCCTTGGGTCAGTTTCATGTCGATGGTCTTGGCAATAACATCGCTTTTCTTGATCGCTTAGTATTATGTGATTCATTTAAAAATGCCCATCTCGATACTGGCCTGATTCAACGTGAAGAAGAGTTCCTACTCAAACCATCTGCTGATATCAGTGCAGAATTAGTGGTCACTGCAGCCTTGGTTGAACTGTTATCGCGTCTGGCTCAAAACCCGACTAGCAATAATCCCGTCTGGCAGCAAAAGGCATTTTGGCGTCTGAATCAGCAAAATAGCTACACAATTAAATTACAATGTAATGACGTTTTACGTGTGGTGAGCTTTAAAGCGCTAGAAAATAGTTTCCTGGCAAATTATGAAGGCCAGACACTTACCATCCAGGGTGAGCTGCTTGATCAACACCTACTCCAGTTAAATCTTGCGGGTCAGCAGCAGAAACTGGCATTTAGCCAGACTGAGCATGGCATTACCCTGTTCCAGAATGGTCAAAGTTACAAGTTTACTTATCTGAAGTCTGATTTTAATAGCCAGGATGAACAAGGTACTGAAAACAATCTAACTGCGCCAATGCCTGGCGTGATTACTCAGGTTCTGGTCGCGGCAAATGACAAAGTGAAAAAAGACGATGTACTGCTGACCTTGGAAGCAATGAAGATCGAATATACCATTCGTGCTCCGCATGATGGCATTATCGCAAACTCATACTTCCAGAAAGGTGATCAGGTTAAAGCCGGTGATGAACTGGTTGAGTTTCAGCCTCTAGCGGAGGAAGTTGCATGACAGATTTCGTTAAAATCGTAGAAGTCGGGCCACGCGATGGCCTGCAAAACGAAAAAACACCTTTAACACTAGATGACCGTAAAAATCTGATTCTGGACCTGATGAAAACAGGTTTGCAGGCGATTGAGGTCGGCTCCTGTGTTTCAGCCAAATGGGTTCCACAGATGGCAGATAGCGATACGCTATTTGCCAGCTTGCCTAAAGATCCGAATATCCAGTTCAGTTTGCTGACGCCAAACATGAAAGGTTTTGAATCAGCGCTGGCTGTGGATTGTAAAGAAGTTGCGGTATTTACCGCAGCTTCTGAAAGCTTTACCCACAAGAATATCAACTGCTCGATTGATGAAAGCTTTGAGAAGTTTGCAGATGTGATGGCAGCTGCCAAAGCAAATGATGTCAAGGTGCGTGGCTATGTCTCTTGTATGGTGGACTGCCCTTATGAAGGTGCAATTGATCCGAAGCAGGTCGTCAAAGTTACACAGCGTCTACTAGACATGGGCTGCTATGAAGTGTCATTAGGTGAAACCATTGGTACGGCAACTCCGGATCGCGTGAAGAACGTCTGGGATGCCTGTCTTTCAGAAATTGATAGTAAAGTGCTAGCCGGTCATTTTCATAATACCTATGGCATGGCCATCGCTAATATTTACCAGTCATTGCTGCAAGGGATTCGGGTATTTGACTCCTCTATTGCCGGTCTCGGTGGCTGTCCTTATGCCAAAGGTGCTTCCGGCAATGTTTCAACTGAAGACCTGTATTACCTGCTCTCCAAGATGGGCTTTGAAACCGGTATTCAACTGGATGCTTTGATGCAGGCCAGCCGTAATATCAGCGAGGTATTACAACGCAATAATCCATCCAATTATGCCAATGCCTATTGGCAAAAAGCCTGTGCTTAAAAACTTGAAATAGCCGGACACTCTATAAGTCCTCATGGATAGAAATCAGCAGATCTTTAGATGAAAGAGATCTGCAAGAGAAGAATAAATCGAGGTAAAAATGTCAAATAAAGTGTATGACAGTGCAAAAGCCGCTTTAGACGGCGTGGTCCAGGATGGACATACTCTGGCGGTAGGCGGTTTTGGACTCTGTGGTATTCCAGAAGCCCTCATTGTAGCTTTAAAGGAAACTGGTGCCAAAAATCTGACCTGTATTTCTAATAATGCCGGTGTGGATGGCTTTGGCTTGGGGCTATTGCTGGAAACCAAACAGATTAAAAAGATGATCTCTTCCTATGTGGGCGAGAATAAGGAATTTGAACGCCAATACTTAAGCGGTGAACTTGAAGTTGAACTGACCCCGCAAGGAACTTTAGCTGAAAAATTACGTGCCGGTGGTGCAGGTATTCCCGCTTTCTATACCGCGACCGGTGTTGGAACCGTCATTGCTGAAGGTAAAGATGTCCGCGAATTCAATGGCAAGTCTTATATTCTGGAAGAATCCTTAACTGCTGATGTAGCTTTGGTTAAAGCTTATAAGGCCGATAAAGCCGGCAACCTGATTTTCCGTAAAACTGCCCAGAACTTCAATCCGGTCTGTGCCATGGCTGGTAAAGTGACCATTGCTGAAGTTGAAGAAATTGTCGAGATCGGTGCCCTTGATCCAGATGAAATTCATCTTCCCGGTATTTATGTGAACCGGATTGTACTGAATACCCAACCAGAAAAACGGATTGAACAGATGACTTTAAAGGCGGAGGCTTGATCATGGCTTGGACACGTAATGAAATGGCGCAGCGCGCCGCACAGGAACTTGAAGATGGTTTCTATGTGAATCTGGGTATTGGTCTGCCAACCTTAGTCGCAAATTATATTCCAGAGAATATTAATGTCTGGCTTCAGTCTGAGAATGGTCTGCTGGGTATTGGAGAATTTCCAACGGCAGAGACTGTGGATGCCGACCTGATCAATGCTGGCAAACAGACGGTAACTGCCCGCAAAGGTGCATCTTTCTTTTCCAGTGCCGACTCCTTTGCCATGATCCGTGGCGGTCATGTCAATATCGCCATTCTGGGGGCTATGGAAGTCTCAGCAAATGGTGATCTGGCCAACTGGATGATTCCAGGCAAGAAGGTCAAAGGCATGGGTGGTGCCATGGATCTGGTCGCAGGTGTGCAAAAAGTTGTGGTGCTGATGGAACACTGCGCCAAAGATGGTACGCCTAAAATTGTCTCACAATGTAGTCTTCCGCTTACTGGGCAGGCCGTAGTGAACCGGATTATTACTGACTTAGGTGTATTGGATGTCACACCTGAAGGTATTCAACTTGTAGAACTGGCACCCGATGTCAGTTTTGATGAAATTCAGAAAGTCACCGGCGTACCTTTACTCCGTAAAGCAGCCTGATTTTTCCCAGCCCTTAAAATGAAAAATTTTAAGGGTTTCTTTTTGGCTGAAGAAAGCCGCTTCTTAATAACAAATGCAGAATAAATGGATTTTAATCATGCAAACTCAACAAAATATCTTGCAGCGCTTTGCCATGCGCGTCAGCGACTGGTCTGAAAAATGGTTTCCGGACTCTTATATCTTTGCCCTACTCGGTGTCATCATCGTTGCGATTGCCGCGATTGGCATTGGTGCGCCGGCACAAGACGTCGCGATTTCATTTGGTGACGGATTCTGGAGTCTGATTCCCTTTACCTTACAGATGTGCATGTTGATCGTGGTCGGTTATGTAGTTTCAGTTTCCAAACCGATGCAATTACTGATTCAGAAAATGGCGCGCATTCCTCATTCTGGACGTGGAGCCATCGTTCTTGTCGCCACAGTTAGTCTACTGATTTCCCTGATTAACTGGGCGATGAGTACAGTACTAACTGCTCTTCTAGTGATTGCACTGGCGCAGCGTAAAGAGCTGAATATGGATTACCGTGCAGCTGCCGCAGCAGCGATTATCGGAATGGGTGCAACCTGGGCGCTCGGCATCAGCTCCTCTGCCGCGCAATTACAAGCCAACAAATCCAGCCTACCAGAACCGCTTTATAATCTGACTGGTGTGATTCCTTTTACCGAAACGATTTTCCTGCCGCAATCCATGATCATGACAGCAGTCTTGATTATTGCTTCGATTGCCATTGCTTACTGGTCTGCGCCCAAAGGCAATCATATTAAAACTATTGATCACTTCCCGATCCAGATTGAAGAAGAAAAGACTGAAACCGTGACCCATAAACGGCCGGGTGACTGGCTGGAAAACTCGCCAATCTTAAGTATTCTGATTGTGGTTCTGGGTCTGGTCTGGATGTTTAACGAGTTTTCCAAAAGTAATCCTATTCTGGCAATCTCCAGCTTAAACACCTATAACTTTATCTTTCTGATTTTGGGTGTAGCTTTACATGGTACACCACGTAATTTTCTCAATGCTGTGTCCAAAGCTGTGCCGGCCATTTCAGGGGTGCTGATCCAGTTTCCGCTTTATGGCAGCATCGCCTTTATGATGACCAATGCCCTGAATTCTGCTGACCTGTCCCTATCGCACTATATCGCCGAGTTCTTCGTTTCGATTGCCTCGCAGGAAACCTTTGCAGTGGTGATGGGAATTTATTCAGCGATTCTAGGCTTCTTCATTCCTTCTGGTGGAGGAAAATGGATTATTGAAGCGCCTTATGTGATGCAGGCTGCACATGACCTGAAAGTGCATCTGGGCTGGTCCGTCCAGATTTACAATGCGGCCGAAGCCTTGCCCAATCTGATCAATCCTTTCTTTATGCTCCCCATGCTGGGGATCCTGAAGTTAAAGGCTAAAGATGTGATTGGTTTTACAGTGACCCAACTGGTCTTTCATCTTCCATTGGTACTATTCTTGCTCTGGTTCCTAGGAAGAACCCTGACTTATACCCCACCTGTCTTCTCTTAATTCATAACAAATAAAAAAGGACGAATCATTCGTCCTTTTTTATGATGAAAGAATTATTTAGCTGGCTTTCTTTTCAACTACGCCTTCATTATCTACAGTATGTACACGACCATCTTCGGTACTCATAACTTCAAAAGTTACACGACGATTTTGATACTGACCGTTCGAGGTTGCATTCGGTTGAGCAGGCTGATTCGCCGCCATACCTACAGGTTGTAATTGTGCCGGATTCACCCCTTTCTGTACCAGATAATTCACAATGGCTTGAGCACGTTTTAAAGATAGCTCCTGATTTTGAGTGCTGCTGCCTTCCGTATCAGTATGGCCTATTACGGTTAGACGTACATCTTTGGCATATTGCAATAAAGCTGCGGTCTGATCCAGCAAGCTTTTATTCACTTCAGGAATTTCTGTAGAACCTGTCGCAAAATGAATAAGTTGCAGGTTTAAGGCAGTAGCAACATCCAATGCCTCAATATTCTCCATCTGAAGTTCGTCTAAAGCTTTTTTAGCCTCGGTATTGGCTGTATTGATCGCCTCATCCATATCCACTGGTTTTTGGGTCACGACTTCTACATTTTTAGCCAGACCACGAATCTGACCTGCCAAACGCTGTGCATCCGCACTGTTTGCTGCCTGTACAGACACCTGATTACCCGCCCAAGTCAAAGTCACATTTGACATGCCTTGCAGCAGTTTCAATACAGATGGAATCGTATCCTGATCAATAAATTCTGAGTGGTAATTCTCATTGGCTACTGCACCACAGCCAATACTGTAATTAAAGATCTGTTTGATTTCATTTTGCAAAATCTGCATATATTTCGAATCATTCATCTGTACCTGACAGTTGACGATTTCACCCTGACTACCGGTGCTGATTTTGAGAATTGCAGGGTTCGTTGCAGCAGCTTCACTCACTGCTTGGGCATTTCGCAATTCATCCGGATCATCATCACGCAGGCATCCACGGAAGAAGAATAAGATAATCGCCGCAATAATCACGAGGAGAATAAAAGGCCAGAACACTACTGCCTTTTTCTCTTCAGTCAGTACTGGTTCTGCTTCCGGTTCGGAAGCCAGACCCGGTGCGCGGTTCAGATTTTGTCCCGCCAGCGGAGATACGCCTAGAGATGCCAGTATGGGGCCAGCCCAGACTGGTAATGCCCGTTGAATCGAGTCTGCATGGGTATCTAACAAATGGCCTACTGCTTCAGCAGTGGGTGCACCCGCTTCTGCTTGCAAGAAGTTCATGGTTGGAACAATTGCCCGGTTCAGGGTCTGTTCAATTTCATCTTGAGGTGCAGTTGAATCTAACTGAGCCAGGAATTGTTGTTTTAGGGTCGGATTATTATTAAATAATTCATCAATCTTGGGATTAAGTTGCTGACCCAGACTTTCAATCCAGGCCGGTCTTGCACGAAGAATACTTAACAATACAGGATAGAATTGGGCTAAGGCCTGATCCTTGGCAAATAGATGTTCTGTTTCACCTTGCAGCACAATGGCGGTCACATCACTCTTTAAACGTTCAATTAAATCTGTATTCATCAAGATCACCATTATTCTGATTTATAATGTTTAATATTTAATCAGTGTAGCGACCCACCCTCTTTGGAATGTTAATAATTGTACTGATATCATAAAGTTTCACTGTTTATGTAGGGCTAACTTTTCTAGTATTTTATTTAAGATATAAAAAAGTCAGCCGAAGCTGACTTTTTGTAAACGCGAAATGTAAGTGTTATGCAGCAATAAAAGTTTGCAGCACTTTACCTTTCACTTTTTGATTGAGCAGTGGTGTATTTTTACCTTGAGAAACGATCGTTTCTTTGCTTAATGTCCACTCCTGTTCTGGATCAACCAGTACCCAGCCTGCTTCCGCTTTCCAATGCTCAAACATACTGGCGACTTTCGCAGGAGCAACTGTGACTTTCTCCACCCATTCCAACGGCGTAAAGAAGCCTTCATTCACTAGTTGGATACCGAACGGTACATAGGTATCAAACGCAGTAAATCCAGGCAGTGTCTCCGCGAATGGTGCCATTTTGGCAGAGCTGCTCAGGGGTTCATGATGGGTACAGATCGCATCAATCACACCAGATTTCACACCTTGACGCAGTAATTCTTTGTCAGATTCAGAACGTAATGGTGGACGCACGTGTGCAAGAGAGTTAAAGCCATCAATCAGATGGTCAGTCAGATGCAATTGGTGCATTGCGACATCACAAGTTACTGGCAGACCTTTTTCTTTAGCAATACGGATCAGTTCTACTGATGCACCACAAGATAACAAACCGAAATGAGCGCGTACTTTAGTTGCTTCAATCATGAGCAGGTATTTGGCAATGGCCACAGTTTCCGCTAGCGATGGAATCATTGGCAAACCTTGGCGCGAAGCAATAAAGCCTTCATGCACACAACCATCTTTGGCAATTTGCGGCTCTTCTGCATAGAACACTACAGTCAGGTCCAATCCTGCTGCATATTCAAGTGTACGCAATACCACATCATCATTGGCAAACGGCGCACTGGCATTAGAAACCGCAGTACATCCGCCCTTTTTCAAACCTGCCATATTGGCCGGTTGCTGACCTTGCAGACCTTGGGTTTGCGCACCGATCACCTGTAAATAAATACCGCCATCCAGCATGGCTTTTTCAACCAGACCATGAATCAGCGCACCATTATCCTGCACAATCGGTTTGGAATCTGGCGGGGTAAAGACATGCAGAATACCGTTTTCACGTGCAGCCTTACCTTCAGACTTTAAAGTTCCGTGTTGCTGCTGGCCCGGTTCACGTAAACGTGCGCATAGATCCACCATAGTGGGCATCAGCCATTTGCCCTGCCCATCAATGGTTTCAGAGACGTTAGCAGTTTCTGCAATACGTTTACCATTTTCCAGATAAACCGTTTCGACTGAATCAGTGTTTTGGATTGGGTCAAGAACACGGACATTTTCAATTTTTACAATAGACATGACTTATTCCTTATACCGCAATCGCTTCAATCAAACCCTGTTCCTGTAACTGACCCTGCATCGCAAGAGCCAGTACCGCCATACGTACTGCAATCCCGTTAGTAACCTGTTTCAAAATCACGGATTGCGGACCGTCTGCAATGCTGGAATCAATTTCCACACCGCGGTTCATTGGTCCTGGATGCATCACGATACAATCCGGCTTGGCCATGGCGAGACGTTCTTTATTCAGGCCATACATTTTGTAGAATTCAGCCTGAGAAGACAGCGCTGGCGAATCAATACGCTCGTTTTGAATACGCAAAGTAATGATCACATCACAGTCTTTGATGCCATCTTCCATATTATTGAACAGGCGTACATCTTCACTGTAGTCATCAAAACCGTATGGCAACAACGTATTCGGTGCAATCACGCGAATATCTTTACAGCCTAAGGTTTGCAGTGCCGCCACATCTGAACGTGCTACACGCGAATGCTTGATATCGCCAATAATAGCAATCGACATATCTTCGAATTTTTTATTGGTCTCGCGGCGAATAGTCAGCATATCCAGCATCGCTTGAGTTGGATGGGCATGACGGCCATCCCCTGCATTAATAATAGCGACATTTGGACATACATCTTTGGCAATAAAGTGTGCTGCACCTGAAGATGAATGACGTACCACGAAAATATCTGCCGCCATAGCCTCAAGATTCCACAAGGTATCACGTAAAGTTTCACCTTTAGAGGTACTTGAACGGGCAATATCGATATTCAGCACGTTGGCAGACAGACGTTTGGCCGCTGCCTCAAAAGTAGTACGCGTTCGGGTAGAATTTTCAAAAAATAGGTTCATCACCGTTTTGCCTTCGAGCAAATTATTGGTGATCAGCTGATTTTGGTCATTAAAAAAGGACAACGCAGTGTCCAGTATTTTTGTAAGAGTTTCTTTAGAAAGACCTTCGATGGTCAGGAAATGTTTAAGATTACCTGCTTTGTTGAGTTGAATCTGGCTCGGTGTATGCAATGCCGCCAAGTGCATGAGAGATTCCTTATACGTTAAGTCAACGTATTATACAGAGATTAGCGAATCTTTATAGTTGATAAAGAGCTCGGTTGTACAAAAACCATCTCGGTAATAAGAATGGAAATTTAAATTCCCATGTATTTTTTCAATAAGATAATTTAACCTGTCTATCTATATGCTTGTTTCTTCATTTAAACATGAGTGCTTCAGTCTGGAGCATCCACACTCAATCCCCCAATTAGCGCAATGCGCCAATATAATGATGTGAAACCTGTGCGCGATAGATATCTTCTTCACTTGGTTCCACAGAAATCAGTTCCTTTTCCGCCTGTTCTTCAGCCTGCAGTTCTGAAAATGACGATAAATCCAGAGTGGTTTTTAAACGATTGACCAGATGTAATAACTCAGGATCTTCAGTCTGCTCTGCCAGCCCAATCACATGCTTTGCATAGTGGATATTTTCTGCAAGATACATGGCATCAATTACTCGCCCAGTCACTCGTCTTAAACGTGCATAGATCAAGGTAGCGATTGAAAATGCCTCATTCCTGCGTAATTGAAGATCCAACATCTAAGCCCCTCCGAAATAATAATTAAGAATAAAGATGAAGCTGTAATGATTCCCCTCAGCATTACAGCTTCATTGATATTAGATAGAGCAATAAACGTACCAAAATTAATAAATAAGTTATGTGAGTTATAAATTGATATGAATGAAAATTGTTCTACCTCGAGCAATCGTAGATCAGTGTCTTTTTTGTTTTAGATTCACTCCTCGTCTGGCTAATCAATTCTTAGTCTCGATCACTTGACATGAGTGACCAAATTTTAGCTTTTACTTTTAGAGTAATGTTGATGCCATGAGGTGTATATAAACGATCCGGCATCAGATCCATCACATCAATAACCCGATTATTTATTTTTTAAATCACACATACAACATGGCTGCAATTGAAGATCTAGATTGCGAATTAGTTTAATAATCATCACATACCCATCTGTAAAATAAAAAGATTTACTCAATAAATTTGCCTTACTGTCACTGTTTAGTTCTACATATCTCGTAAATTTTCAGTTTGCTTTTTAAGTCAACATTTAGCGCTTTTTATGATGAGTAAAACTAGGCTGCATGTGCTCGAATTTAAAAAATTTCCAAAGCTTTAACAGGCAAAATACGCTAAACTGAGCGCAGTTTTTATTTATTCTTTTCCGGTCTCTCTATTTTATGAATACCTCTTCACGTTTAAGCAATTATTGGGTCACCTGTGCCGATGGTCTGGAAACCTTATTAGAAGAAGAAATCAAAGGTTTAGGTGTTCAGGATATTGAACGTTTCCCAGGTCGTCTGACCTTCAAAGGCACGCTTGAAAATGCTTACCGCATCTGTATGTGGTCTCGTCTGGCTTCTCGTGTCCTGATGCCAATTCACACGCATGAAATCGAATTCTCCCACGATGCGCGTGATGTTGCAGAAGAGCTTTATGAAGGTGCGATGAGCTTCGACTGGTCACTGATTTTTGCACCACAAAGCACCTTCGCAATTCGTCTGCACGTTGAACGTGATATTAAGGTCAATACCCAGTTTGCAACTCTACGTGCCAAAGATGGCGTCGTCGATTCCTTTATGGAAGCTGTGGGCAAACGTCCAAGTATTGATACCAAACAGCCAGAAATCACCATGTATATTCTGGCAGGTAAAAAAGAACATACTTATTGTTTAGACTTATCCGGTGATTCACTGCATAAACGTGGCTATCGCCGCTTTATGACTGAAGCACCAATCAAGGAAAATCTGGCGGCTGCGATCCTGCAAAAAGGCAGCCTGAAAGACATCAACCCGGATATTGTGGTTGATCCAATGTGTGGTTCAGGGACGTTTATTATTGAATCCCTGATGATTCTGACGGATCGCGCCCCAGGTCTGGTGCGTCGTTTCGGATTTAATGGCTGGAATGGTCATGACCATGAATTATGGATGGGGATTAAAGCTGAAGCGGCTGAACGTCATAAAGCTGCGCTAGAAAACCCATTACCCAAATTCTATGCCTTTGATGCCGACTGGGAAGCGGTGAAAGCCACTAAACAGAACATTATTGCGGCAGGTTTTGAATCAGCCCTCGATCAGATCAAGATCGAAGAGCGTACTTTAAATGACTGGCCAGATTTCCAGGCTGAAGGCAAGAAAGTGTTCTTCGTCACCAACCCACCGTACGGTGAGCGTTTAGGTGATAAAGCCTCTAACCGTGCCTTGTATCTGGGTTTGTCTAATCTGCTGCAAAAGAATTTCCCGAATCAAAAAGCCGCAGTCATTGCTGCTCAGGTGGAACAGGCCGATGTCTTGGCGTTCAATGATCCACAAATTCTGCGTTTGATGAACGGTAAACTGCCGATCTATATCCGTTTCGGTACGGTAAAACCGGCAGCAGTCACACGTCCTTTCCTGGAAAGCTGGCAGCCGCAACAATTCGAGCCGATTGAAGGTGCGATGGAATTTGCTAACCGTCTGACCAAGAATATGCAAACCCTGAAAAAATGGGCGGTAAAAGAAAATATTCACTGCCTGCGTTTGTATGATGCCGACCTGCCGGACTTTAATGTAGCAGTTGATCTATACGGCGAACGTCTGCATGTTCAGGAATATGCACCACCGAAAAAAATCGATCCTGAAAAAGCAAAAAAACGTTTTAACCTGGCTCTACAGGCAATTCGTGCCGTGACCGGTTTGGGCCGTGATGCGATCTTTATCAAGACGCGTGCCCGTCAGGAAGGTAAAAACCAGTACACCAAACAAAGTACAGCGTCTAAACGTTTTATCGTCCAGGAAGGCCAAGCCAAGATTCTGGTCAACCTGACCGACTATCTGGATACCGGTTTGTTCCTGGATCACCGTCAGATACGTTTGCGTATTGCCAAAGAAGCCAAAGGCAAGCACTTCCTGAATCTGTACAGCTATACCTCTACCGCGAGCTTACATGCAGCTTTAGGCGGTGCAGCGAGTACCACCAGTGTCGATTTGTCTAATACTTATTTGAACTGGTCAAAAGAGAACTTTGTTCTAAACGGCCTGACTGTAGACCATGCCGATCAACAACATCAATTCTTTGCATCTGACTGTTTTGAATGGCTGAAAGAAGGTCATGAACAATATGACCTGATCTTTATCGATCCACCGACATTCTCTAACTCGAAAAAATTCTACGGGACTTTCGACGTTCAGCGTGACCACGTCTCTTTATTGAAACGTGCCATGAACCGTTTAACCACTGACGGTACGTTGTATTTCTCGAACAACTACCGTGGTTTCGAAATGGATGAAATGATTGAAGGTTTATATGACGTGGAAGAAATCACGCATGAAACCATTGGTCCAGACTTCAAGCGTAACCAGAAAATTCACCGTGCCTGGAAAATTACTCATCCAAAAATGTAAGGTGTGAATATAAGATAAAGAAAAACCCAGCCTAGGCTGGGTTTTTTTGTTGCGAGGAGAACTTCTATTAGCTGAGTTTCATTTTTTCAAAGACCAGCTCGCCACTTTCACCACGAACGACGATGGTATCACCAGGGCCAAACTCACCTGCCAGGATGCTTTGTGCCAAACCATTTTCAATACGTTGCTGGATCGCACGTTTTAATGGACGCGCACCATACAACGGATCGAAACCAGCTTCGATTAACTGATCGAAAGCACTGTCATCCACAGACAGACGCATATCGCGTTCTGCCAGACGTTGACGCAAGCGGTTCAACTGGATATCGGCAATACCACGGATCTGGTCTTTTTCCAGTGCATGGAACACCACTAGCTCATCAATACGGTTGATAAACTCTGGACGGAAATGTTCCGATACCGCATTCATCACCACTGTACGGACTTCTTCACGAGTTGCTTTATCGCCCAGTTCACGGACATCCTGTGAACCCAGGTTCGAAGTCATCACAATCACGGTATTTTTAAAGTCCACCACACGACCTTGCGAGTCAGTCAAACGACCATCATCTAGCACTTGCAGCAGAATGTTAAATACATCCGGATGCGCTTTTTCGACCTCATCGAATAACACCACGCTATATGGTTTACGGCGCACCGCTTCAGTCAGCACACCACCTTCTTCATAACCGACATAGCCCGGAGGTGCACCGACCAAGCGGCTCACCGAATGTTTTTCCATAAATTCGGACATGTCGATTCGGATCATGGCATCGTCACTGTCGAACAGGAAGTTCGCCAAAGCTTTAGTCAATTCTGTTTTACCCACACCTGTTGGGCCTAAGAACAGGAATGAACCACTTGGACGGTTAGGATCGGACAAGCCAGCACGTGAACGACGCACAGCATTAGATACAGCCACTACGGCTTCTTCCTGACCAACAACACGGTTATGCAGGAATTCTTCCATATGCAGCAGTTTATCACGCTCACCTTGCAGCATTTTCGCCACAGGAATACCGGTCGCAGCACTGACTACTTCAGCGATCTCATTGTCAGTGACTTTGTCACGTAACAGTTTTGGTGCTTCACTTTCTTCAGCCGCTTCAATACGTTCCAACTGTTTTTGCAGTTCAGGAATCACACCGTATTGATAACGTGCTGCTTCAGCCAGATCACCTTCACGCTGGGCTTTTTCCAGCGCAATGCGAGCCTGATCCAGTTTCACCTGAATATCTTTGTTGCCTGCTACCAGCGCTTTATCGGCACGCCAGATTTCTTCCAGCTCGCTGTACTCTTTCTCTACAGTGGCAATCTGCTCTTCCAGATGTTTCACTTCGCCTTGTGCACCAGAGTCTGCATCTTTTTTCACCGCTTCAAGCTGCATCTTCAGCTGAATCAGACGACGTTCGAGTTTATCCAGCGCTTCAGGTTTAGAATCCAGCTCCATTTTGATACGAGATGCTGCTTCATCAATCAGGTCAATGGCTTTATCCGGCAATTGACGATCTGTGATGTAACGGTGTGACATTTTCGCCGCAGCAATGATTGCAGAATCCAGAATCTGCACACCATGGTGAGTTGCATAACGATCTTTCAGACCACGCAGAATCGCAATGGTATCTTCCACGCTTGGTTCATCCACCAGCACTTTCTGAAAGCGACGCTCTAAAGCTGCATCTTTTTCAATGTACTGACGATATTCATCCAGAGTCGTTGCACCGACACAGCGTAGTTCACCGCGCGCTAATGCAGGTTTCAGCATGTTACCCGCATCCATGGCGCCATCGCCTTTACCGGCACCGACCAATGTATGCAGCTCGTCAATGAACAGGATGATTTCGCCTTCATGTTTAGCCAGATCTTTCAGAACGGCTTTCAGACGTTCTTCGAACTCACCACGATATTTGGCTCCTGCCAGCAATGAACCTAAGTCCAGTGATAATACACGTTTGCCTTTCAAGCCTTCAGGAACTTCACCGTTAACAATACGTTGTGCCAGACCTTCGACAATCGCAGTTTTACCGACACCTGGCTCACCGATCAGTACCGGGTTGTTTTTGGTACGGCGTGACAGCACCTGAATTGTACGACGGATTTCATCATCACGACCAATCACCGGGTCCAGTTTGCCAGCCATGGCACGTTCAGTTAAATCAATCGTATATTTATTCAGTGAGTCCCGTTGATCTTCATGATTATTGCTCATGACTTTTTCATCACCTCGAATTTGATTAATGACCTGTCGTAAAATTTCAGTTTTTACGCCAACACTATTTAATAAGGTTTTGGTGGCACCCGTTTCTGCAAGTGCCAGTAATACCCAGTCAGTGGACAGGAACTCATCTCCTGCTTTTTGTGCATAACTGTCCGCTAGATGCAGGGCTTTGGCTGCTTCCTGACTGATATTGATATCGGCAGAGGGATTACCGAGCGTAGCTACATTGTTCAGCGCAGTTTGTACTTTGCTTTGCAGGTCACGCAGGTTCGCTCCTGCCTGTTGCAGCAAGCTCACATTCGATGCTTCTTCCATCAAGGTGGACAAGATGTGAATCCCTTCAATGGCAGCATGATCCTTGCTCATTGCCAGAGATTGCGCATCGGAAAGGGTTTGCTGTAAGCGATTGGTAAATTTCTCAAAACGCATTCTTGTTATTCCTCACAACAAATTTTCTACTTGATGGATATATGGGTGCTGGAAATAAAATTTCAAATAATTTTTTATATATTTTTCAAAAATTTAATTAAATAAAAGACAGAGTTATCAGTATTAATATTGGTATTCAATGAAAATATTTCAAGTGAGCGAAAGTAGAATTTTTAAGGTGAAGATCAATAATGAATATTTGATTTAATTGACTCTGCTATTTTTCGGATGGGTAGAAAATAGAGAAAGACCTTTAGTGCGGTTGCAAGCGTCCTAGTAATCGCAATACTGCACTCAAACTATGTTCTGTTTGCATCAAGGATCTTGGTATTTGCTGATCCAAAAGCTTGTTAGGTGAATTGATAAACTGGCGCATCCAGCTCAGATCCCCACCATTCAGACCAAATAACGCTTGATAGATATTGATTAAAGTTATTGCTCTTTTACCTGCGCTAGTATCTGGTTCTAATTCTTTTTGATTTATGATTGACGATAATTCTGCTTCAGATAGATCCAGAACTAATGCAAGCTCGGATTCTTGCAATTGCAACTGTTCAGCTAAGTTGAATATAGCTTTGGCTAATACTTGGGATTTAGAAATATCCGTTTCATTATTCATTTTTATTAAATCCTATTGATGAATCTTGTTTTGATTATGCTGCCTTTATCCTTTTCTCGCTATGTTGTTTATCATTAAATTTGATCCTTTATTGAAACAAAAATGCCCTCACTTGAAGGGCATTTAAAGAGAACACTTGAACAATTATGGTGCCGGATTGGGTTGCTGACGGTGAATGGTTTCAATGCCCTGCAAGACTTCTTCAGAAAGATTCACGTCAAACGCCTGAATGTTTTCCTTGAGCTGATCCAAGTTGGTCGCACCAATAATAGTACTGGTCACGAAGAACTGCTGTTTAATGAAAGCCAGTGACAACTGGGTTAAGGTCAGGCCATGCTGCTCAGCCAGTTGTGCATACTGCTCGACGGCCCACTCGCTTTCCGGATTGCTATAACGGCTAAAACGTGAAAATAAAGTCACACGTGCATTGGCTGGACGTGCACCATTGCGGAATTTACCAGTCAGATAACCGAATGCCAGTGGAGAATAAGCCAGCAAACCTACACCTTCGTATTTGGCAATTTCCGACATACCAATTTCATAAGTCCGATTCAGCAAGCTATACGGATTTTGCACGCTAACAAATTTAGAAAGTCCCAATTTCTCTGCCAGATGCAGGAACTTCATGGTGCCCCAAGGGGTTTCATTGGACAGGCCAATATAACGGATACGACCTTTCTTAATTTCGTCATGCAAAGCAGTCAGGGTTTCTTCCAGATTCGTTACGGCACGATCATCTGCAGCTTCTGCATTGCCATAACCCAGCTTGCCAAAGAAATTGGTTGCGCGCTGAGGCCAGTGCAATTGGTACAGGTCGATATAATCAGTTTGCAAACGCGACAATGAATTATCAATTGCTGATGTAATTTCCGAAGCCACGAACTTGGTCTGGCCATCACGGATATGACTACCACCTTGTGACGGGCCCGCAATTTTCGAAGCTAAAAATAGTTTGTCACGACCACCACGTGAAGCAATCCAGTTACCAATAATTCGTTCAGTTGCCCCTTGCGTTTCAGGCTTGGGTGGCACCGGATACATTTCTGCGGTATCCCAGAAATATAAACCTTGATCCAAGGCATAGTCTAATTGCTGAAAAGCCTCTTCCTGAGTATTTTGCTCACCAAAAGTCATGGTGCCCAAACAGATTTCTGGCAATAAGATTCCCGTATCCGCCAATGGTCTGAATTGCATAAAAATGTCCTTTAAGTTTATCTGTTATTTATCAAGAGCAAGTGTGCTATAGCCTATCGGAATTATAAGACGGACTTAAATCATCTTTTCTAACAAGCTTGTGCCAATTTGTTATGTTCTGAATCAGGCTGAAATTTTTAAACAGGAATAAAAAAAGCAAATCCGAAGATTTGCTTTTTATCGTGCTTTTGGCTTATTCGTCTTCGAACTCGCCAGCACCCACTGCTTCAGGTTCTTCCAGCGATGCATCAAAAATCAGAATCGCCTTACCATCGGTTTCAATCATGCCCTGTTCTTCTAGAGTTTTTAGAACACGACCGACCATTTCACGTGAACACCCAACAATACGGCCAATTTCCTGACGGGTAATACGGATCTGACGACCATTTGGCAAGATCATCGCTTCTGGCTGAGATGACAGGTCAATCAGACAACGTGCAATACGACCAGACACATCGATAAATGCCAGGTCAGTCACTTTACGTGTGGTATTTTTCAGACGGCGAACCAGCTGGGCAAAAACTGCATAGCTAAGGTCTGGATATTGTTTGCTAATTTCATGAAAGTTTTCATAGGTAATTTCAGCAATTTCACAGACATCACGAGTACGCACTTCTGCAGTACGCTGTGGATTTGCTTCGAAAAGCCCCATTTCCCCAAAGAAGTCTCCCGCATTTAAATAAGCTACCACAATCTCACGTTCATCATCTTCACGAAGAATGATAGATACAGACCCCTTCAGAATTAAATACAGCGATTTAGATTCTGATCCTGCATCCACGATCGTGGTACGTTTTGGATAGCGATTGATATATGCACGTTTTAATAACGCTTTCACTGATTCAGGTAGTTGCCCCGGCGAAAGTGCGTCTGTGCTTAATTGTGAAAAGTTTGAAGTCATGCTTACAGTTCCGAATATGGATAATTTATAGATCGCACAAGACCTAATGTGAACTTGTCACACAGTGGGATTGAAATTCCTTATCAACCCAATTTATGTTAGTGTACAGTTACTTCGTAAATTTATAGCTTTTTTTAGGTAGTTGCAATGCAAACGAGTGTTCATTGGCTAGAGAATGTTGCTTTTGAAGCAAAAACTCAAAGTGGTCACAGTATCATCATGGATGGTTCACCTGAATATGGCGGTGAAAACCGTGGTCCTCGCCCAATGGAACTGATTTTGACCGGTCTGGGTGGTTGTGCTTCTTTTGACATTGTGACGATTTTAAAGAAAGCACGTCAGGAGATTACTGATGTACGCTGTGAATTAAAAGCAGAACGTGCCGATACAATTCCTGCGGTATTTACCAAAATCCATCTACACTTTGTGGTCAGCGGTAAGGGCATCAAAGAGAAACAGGTCGCTAAAGCCGTAGAGCTTTCTGCTGAGAAATACTGCTCTGCCAGCAAAATGCTGTCTGATGGTGGTGTCGAAATCACCCACGATTTTGAAATTGTAGAAGTGGAATAATCCGCTAATTTCAATAAAAAAGTAGTCTTCGTGGCATTGCTGTCCCATAGTTTGCTTTAAATAAAAAAACCTGAGTCCTAACAGTTAAAATATGAGTGCAAACAAACACTTTAACGACCAGGATTCAGGTTTTGTCACATCAGAATACCGTATTTCATGAG
>NZ_VPDK01000020.1:0-60604 GCF_013417725.1 Acinetobacter sp. YH12233 | reverse complement strand
ATGTACCAATAGTTAATCGTATTACGATTTAAATTGAGTAATAAGGCTGTTTTGGAAGCAGGAATATCAACACAAAAGCATTGAATAATTTTTTAATCTTGTAGTGACTTAATTTATTGTTTTCTATCATGATTCTAGACTAACATAATCATTTTGCTAGTCTAGAGCCTTATCTTATATTTTAATTAGTAAATTATAACTATTCTTGATAACACAATTCATTAAAAACCATAGTAATTCACGCTTTCTATCCATCAATTCATGCTGTTCGAGTCGTATAATTCGCGGGCTGTAATTGTATAAATGGACATAGTAAATGAAAACCGATCTTGAAATTGCCGCGATGCGGGATTCAGCTCAACAGGTTGTCGGTATTTTAAAGTTAATGGCCAATACGGACCGACTGCTCATTTTATGTCATCTCTCCCAAAATGAACTGAATGTCTCTCAAATTGAAGAGATTACCGAGATCAGACAGCCAACCCTGTCTCAGCAGCTCATGATTTTGCGTAAAAGCGATGCGGTAAATACCCGTCGAGACGGTAAACAGATCTATTATTCGATCAAAGACCAGAACCTGGTAGAAATGTTAAAAAAGCTTTATCAAATCTACTGTGTAAATCAAGCAGTCGCTTAAAGCTGCAATTTACCTCATTCGTCCTGTTTTATTTTAAAGCGATCTGCCTGATTTAAATTTTCTCTACTGAGAGTTTTAAGTCTTTTGCCTTGATCCTTTGTCCTCTCATTCATTTTTTAAAATGTGAATGATCACCTATTTATATCCTAAGACTTCTTAGCAGAATTTGTGCATAATATATCTATATTTGTGATTTAGACCTGTATATGCCAAATTTTAAGTCTAGACTGCTCAATAGACTCCCTGCCTGGTCATGGTTAAGTCAGTACAGCCCAGTGAAATTAAAATCAGATGTACTGGCTGCCCTGATTGTCGTCGCGATGCTGGTACCCCAAGGGATGGCCTATGCCATGCTGGCAGGTTTGCCACCGATTATGGGACTCTATGCCAGTATTCTACCAATGATCATTTATGCCTTATTGGGCGGCAGTACGACCTTATCGATTGGACCAGTAGCCATCATTTCCATGATGACCTTTGCCACACTGAATCCTTTATTTGAAGTAGGTTCTCCGGTCTATATTGAAGCGGCAACTTTATTGGCATTGATGGTCGGCATTATTTCCCTGCTTTTGGGCCTGTTCCGTTTTGGCTTTTTGATTCAGCTGATCAGCCATCCAGTCATTCAGAGTTTTATTATTGCTTCGGCTCTATTGATTGCTTTTGGACAGTTCAAATTTCTGGTGGATTTGCCTTTAAAAGCCAATAATATTCCCGAGCTGGTGAAAAGCCTGGTTGAATATTTGCCACTTTTGCATCTTCCGAGCCTGATCTTTGGCCTGCTTTCTATCGGCCTACTGGTTTATCTGCCAAAACTATTAAAATCTCAAGCGATACAAAGTCGGATCGGTTCGACTGATTTTCTGGTTCGAGCAGTTCCACTGATTCTGGTTTTTCTCGGTATTGCTGCCGTTCTGTTTTTGGATTTAAAAGTTCAAGGCATTAAAACGGTCGGAGAAATTCCTTCAGGCTTTCCGCCCTTGTCTTTCCCGCACTGGAACTGGGAACTGGTGATGACCTTATTACCGGGTGCCAGCATGATTGCCATGATCAGCTTTGTAGAATCTCTCTCTATTGCTCAGGCAACGGCGCTACAGCAGCGTAGCAATTTAAACAGTAACCAAGAATTAATTGCGCTCGGTGTAGCCAATATCAGTGCCGGAATCAGCTCCGCCTTTCCTGTAACCGGCAGCCTGTCACGTACGGTGGTTAATGCTGACGCTGGTGCCAAAACACCTTTGGCTGGCGTATTGTCTTCTTTATTGATTGTCGTGGTTAGTCTGTTTTTTACCAGCTTCTTTGAGGATCTGCCGCTGACCATTCTGGCTGCAACCATTATTGTGTCTATCTGGAAACTGGTCAATTTCCAGCCTTTCGTCGATGCCTGGCGTTATTCCAAAGCTGATGGCATTGCCATGTGGATTACTTTTTTTGGTGTGGTATTACTGGATATTACTACCGGTCTAATCGTCGGGATTATTTCGACCTTTATTCTTATGCTATGGCGCATCAGCCGCCCTCATATTGCAGTCGTGGGTCTGGTCGAAGGCACCCAGCATTTCCGGAATATCCAGCGTCATCAGGTGATGACTTCTGATCGGGTTCTATCTCTGCGTATTGATGAAAACCTAAGTTTTTTAAATGCGCATACTCTTAAAGGTTATCTGATTAATCAGTTAAGTTTAAATGACAAGTTAGAGCATGTGATTTTGAACTGCTCTAGTATTAGTGCCATTGACTTGAGTGCTTTGGAAACGCTGGAAGAGCTCAATGCTGAATTATCCAAACTGAATATTCGCCTGCACTTTGCAGAAGTGAAAGGCCCGGTATTCGACCGCTTGCAAGCCTCCAAACTCATGACACATTTGAGTGGCCGGATTTATCTAACCCATTTTCAGGCAATTCAGGATCTGGCTCCGGAAATCTTCGAGAAGCCTCAACATTATATGATTTAAGATTTTTTAATTCGTTGTATGATAGACATGCTGTCATGCAACGAATTGAACTGAAACATAACTGGAAATGATTGATTTAAATTCTATATTCATTTAAAAAATAAAGATTAAAAACCAATCAGTAAATCTGGCTATTTCTAAGAATTTTGTATGGAAATAATACGATCAAGATAAAAAACCATCTTAATTATTTATTAATTTTCAGTCACTTAAATATTATCTAAAAATATATTTTAAGCGATCCTTAATTTAAGTATAAAATAACGCAAATTTTTTTCGCATTTAGCCCTCGTAATTTTCACAAGGCAACCTTATGTTTTCTGCCCTATCGCGTCTGAGTTTAGTCTCCCGAATCATCATCGCCATTATTCTAGGCGTTGGTGTGGCTCTGTTATTTCCTGAAGCTGCACCTTCCTTAAGCCTGTTGGGTGATCTGTTTATTAAGGCACTAAAATCCGTCGCGCCAGTTCTGGTTTTCATTCTGGTTCTTGCATCAATTGCAAATTTCCAGGTTGGCCAGACCAATTCAACGATAAGACCTATTATGCTGATGTATGCTGTCGGCATGTTCCTGGCAGCATTAAGCGCTGTGATCGCCAGTATTTTATTTCCAAGCACATTGTTCCTGGATATTGCAGCGCAAGGTGATTTACAGCCGCCAGGCAGCCTAGGTGAAATTCTCAAAAATTTGGTGCTGAGCTTTGTAGCGAACCCGGTGGTTGCCATTGCTGAAGCGAATTTTATTGGAATTCTGGCATGGTCAATTGCGTTAGGAATTGCCTTCCGTCATGCATCACACACAACTAAAACCTGTTTAAATGACGCTGCCAATGCAATCAATTATGTAATTCGTCTGGTGATCAGCTTTGCGCCAGTGGGTATTTTTGGTCTGGTTGCCGTGACTTTTGCTGAAGCGGGCCTAGATACCTTGACCAGCTATGCGCATTTATTAGCTGTTCTGCTGGGTACCATGGTATTTGTAGCCTTGGTGATTAACCCGTTAATGGTCGGTTTCATTACCCGTCGTAATCCGTATCCACTGGTCTTTACCTGCTTACGTGAAAGTGGCATTACCGCGTTCTTTACCCGCAGTTCTGCTGCCAATATTCCGGTAAACCTGGACTTGGCAAAACGCTTAGGTGTGAAAGAGACTACTTCAAGCGTAGCAATTCCTTTAGGTGCAGCAATTAACATGGCCGGTGCATCAGTGACGATTACCGTGTTGTCTTTAGCTGCAGTAAATACTTTAGGTGTTAATGTTGACTTCACTACTATGCTAATTCTTTCTATCGTAGCGACTGTGTCTGCGTGTGGTGCTTCAGGTGTGGCTGGTGGTTCACTATTGCTAATTCCCGTGGCTTGTGGCCTGTTCGGGATTTCTTCAGATATCGCAATGCAAGTGGTGGCAATTGGTATGGTGATCAGTGTATTGCAGGACTCTACCGAGACTGCACTCAACTCATCTACCGATGTTTTATTTACAACAGCAGTAGACCGCGCTACAGATTGATTTTATATTGAAGAATCAAGATGTTTTTCTAATGATATTGCCATGCCATTACAGCGTTTACCATCGTGGGTTCAATTGGGTGCATTCTTCCTTGCGGTAAATGCCGGAATGATTAATGTATTAGGACTGGTGACCGTGTTGCATCAGTCCGTTTCACATATGACCGGTAACGTCAGTATGCTGGCGATGGCGCTGCTGGACTGGCAACCACGCCAGATTTTGTATCTGATTCTGGTTACGCTCTGTTATGTGATTGGCTCGATGTATAGCGGGCTGATTTTAGGAAATAGTCACTTTCGCTTGGGACGCCTGTATGGTTATCCTTTAAGCCTGGTGGCTTTTTTTATATTCATTTGCTGGCTGTTATTGCCCTATTTCCCGCGTTATGCCTTGTTATGGGCCTGTGTCGCGATGGGTGTACAAAATGCCATGGTCAGCCACTATAAAGGTGCGATTATCCGGACCACCCATTTGTCTGGTGTACTGACCGATTTAGGTCTGGCTATGGGCTATCGCCTGCGTGGTCTGGTAGTAGAATCCCGTAAAGTGATCCTGCATATGCTGATTCTGGCCGGCTTTTTGGTGGGTGGCATACTTGCCAGCTGGATTTATCCTTATTTAAAATTAAATGCATTCCTGGTCCCTACAGTGTTAAGCCTGCTGCTTAGCCTGACCTATTGGGTGATCTATTTACGTTATCGACATCAACACGACTAATTTCTGGAAATTCTCATGGTTAAAAATGCATTACAGGCACAATTGTTAAAGGCAGGCTTGGTCGATAATAAAAAAGCCAAAAAACTGTCTAAACAGGCTGTACATGAAAAACGCACAGGTGACAGTAAAGAAGCCGAAATCAAGGCCAAGATTGAGCAGGACAAACAGGAAAAGCTGGCTAAAGACCAAGCCATTGAACAGGCGAAAAAAGCCCAGTTGCAGGAAAAAGAACTCAAAGCTGCCATCATGCAGATGATTAACCAGCATAAAATCCGCGATACGGATGGCGAAATTAGTTATCAGTTTATTGATGACAGCAAGATCAAGAAAGTTTATATCAACCAGCAGATTTATAATGCACTGGTCGCTGGCAGTCTGGTGATTGCACGTGAAAATGAGAGTTATGCCTTCCTGCCTAAAGCTCTGGCGGATCGCATCAATTCAAAAATGGAAGGCTTTATCATCGTGAATAATTCAGAGAAAAATGAAGAAACTACTGATGAAGAAGATCCATATGCAGCTTATGTGATTCCTGATGATTTAATGTGGTAAACACATTTTCCTTAAAAGAAAAGCATAAATAAAAAAACCGGCATACTTGCCGGTTTTTTTAATCTGTTTCATTAAGTCTATGTCAGCTTGTCTTTTGCATATTCTTGTTTTAATAGATAGCAAATTTCACTCAATTCAAATCCTATGTGGAAACTTCAGATTTCATATAACAGGCTTTAAATGAAAGCGCTAATAACTAAAATTTAGTCTGTAAATATTCAATAAATCCCTCAATTTTCTTAATCACGTATAAGCAGATATGCAAAGGACTCACGTTATTTTGCTGAGCTTTTTCTACCCTATACTTTGCTCTTTCTAAGAGTGCTATTACATAATGTATAGAGCTTTTAAGAATTTTTTCGTATCTTTTTTTGAATACAAGTAACAATCAATTTTTTCAAAAGATTCATCATTAACCACTATCTCTAATATAGTGTTATTAATTTCATGGCTTATTGATTGCTCAATATGTTCCAGTTCATAGGAATGTAAGCTTGTGCTATAACTATTTGAAGATTTTTCATTTTTAATGATTAAGATTATATGATTTTAATCCTAGCACTATCCCCTAAAAAAAGTAAGTATATAAAATGTAAAATAAACATTAAGTTATGTTGAACTAACATAATAAACGCTATACCAAATTCTTTAATTCACTCTGACCTTTTTTAATTTTTTAAAGTTTAAAAAGAAGCATAGGAATACCAAGTTAGGCTGTTCTATCGATTTTTCACATTTCCTAGCCATTAACCAATCAATTTTCATTGATCTATTCAATCTGAATTAACCTCAAGGAAAAAAATACTGTTCCGATAAAATAAAAACAAATGCCTGAATAGTGATTAAGTTTGCAGCCTCTAAGAAAGATATGTTTTAAAAGGTTATCCAAGATTAAAAAATTGCGTTTAAACCTATAAACTCTAACAAATTTTTTGAGTTAAAGAGAAAGATCAGTTGGAACAGTTTAATTTTATTCAGAATATTCGAGATTGGGCCGATCAGTACCCATGGCTGGAAATGTTATCTTCACTGAGTATTGTGATTTTACTGGCCATCCTTGCCAATGTGTTTGCCAAACAGATTGTCGTACGCGGTATTCGTCAACTGATTTCCAAAATGCCCTTTGCCAATAATCAGATTTTTGCTGAACATAGTGTGATTCGCCGGATTTCCAATATTGTTCCGGCAATCGTGATCATGAACGGGATTACCACTGTCCCGCATTTATCCGATAAGGTGCAAACCTTTGTGCAAATGGGTGCTCAGGCGTTTATTTTCCTGACCATTGCTCTGGCACTCGGTGAGTTACTGAATATCTTTAACCTGATTTATCAGCGTAATCCCAAGTCACGCAACAAGCCGATTAAAGGTTATTTACAGCTGGTCAAGCTGATCATCTTCATTGTTTGTGGCTTGATGATTTTAGGCACTTTCCTGAAAAAAGATGTATTCACCTTGCTCGCTGGCTTTGGTGCGATGGCCGCTGTCCTGATGCTGGTCTTTCAAAATACGATTCTGTCACTGGTGGCTTCGGTTCAGATTTCATCTTATGACATGGTACGTATTGGTGACTGGATTGAAATGCCGACCCTAAATGCCGATGGTGATGTCATTGATATGTCATTACATACAGTGACTGTGCAGAACTTTGACAAGACTGTGACCACGATTCCGACCAATAAACTGGTGACTGATACCTTTAAAAACTGGCGCGGCATGCAGGAAGCGGGTGCCCGCCGGATCAAACGTTCAATTCATATTGATCAAACCAGCGTACATTTCATGACGGCTGAAGAACAGAACAAGCTGAAAAATTTTATCCTGCTGGATCAATATCTGAATACCAAATCAGAAGAACTAGAGAAGTTTAACCAGCAGCTCCAGCATCATTCACAATACAACCAGCGCCGTCTGACCAATTTAGGAACGTTCCGCGCTTATCTGGAATTTTATCTGCAACAGCATCCGGGTATTGCCAAAGATTTCTCATTGATGGTGCGTCAGTTACAACCGACCAGCGAAGGTTTGCCACTGGAAATTTATGCTTTCACCAATACGACGGTTTGGGCAGAGTATGAGAATATCCAGTCAGATATCATGGACCATATTCTGGCGATTATTCCGGAATTTGGATTGAAAGTTTATCAGGCGCCTTCTGGAAGTGATTTTAAAGAATCTTTTAACGCGAGTTCTTCATCTCCGATTATCACTTAAACTAACCTCTTAACTTAAGCCCGACATAATCTCTATTTCGGGCTTTTTTATTCTCAGTATTTAAAACGATTTCAAGCTCTTATTTTTAGTTTTCATATCAGCTGGCATAAATCTGGCATGAGTTTCTGCTCTGCAACCTAAAGTTTGATTTAGTTAAACATTTGTGGCAATTTCACTCAAATTCAGACTTCAAAAAGCAGAATCCTTTATAATCCTCGCAAAGAAAATACATGATAAGAGTACGTTAATGTTTCGATGGCTTGAACGGCTGGTAGACCCCTATCCCACCAAAAACCTGAATCAACCTTTACCCACCAGGTTTTTCCCCTTTGTCTGGCAAGCAGCTTATGGGGTACGCCGTTATTTGCTGATTCTAGTATTGTGTACCGCAGGTGCAGCCAGTTTTGAGGCCTTACTGTATTCAAAAATTGGTGATCTGGTGAACTGGTTGAGTCAAAGTCAGCCAGAGACTTTTTTAGATCAACATGCCAGCAACCTGACCTTATTGAGTATTATCTTGCTGGCCAATATCCTGTTTGCCAGTGCCCAGTCCCTGATCAAGCATCAGATTTTATACAGTAATTTCCCGATGCGTCTGCGTTGGCGCTTCCATAATTTATTGCTCAAACAGAGTTTGGACTTCTTCCATAATGATTTTGCCGGACGTTTATCGGCCAAAGTCATGCAAACGGCGCTGGCGATCCGGGAATTCTGGGTCATTTTGGGCGATATGTTGGCTTATGTGCTGATTTATTTCGTCACAATTAATATTGTTTTGGGTGCCATTTCACCCTTACTTATCTTGCCGCTTATGGTCTGGCTATTCTTGTTTATTTGTGCTGCTTGCTATTTCATTCCAAGATTAAGCAAAATTTCATCCTTACAAGCGGATGCGCGTGCAGTCATGACCGGACGTGTGACTGATGCCTATACCAATATTCAGACCGTAAAATTGTTTGCGCATGCGGGTCGTGAAAGCCAGTATGCCAAATCCTCTATGCAGGAATTTATGGTTACGGTGTATAAGCAAATGCGTCTGGGCGCTCAATACGAAATCAGCATTCTGATGCTGAGTGTTGTGCTATATGCAGGTGTGCTGGGTACTGCAATCTGGCTCTGGATGCAAGGTCAAGCGCAGCTCGGGATTATTGCAGCCACTACAGCGATGGTATTAAAGCTGAATAGTATTGCCGAGTTCATGATGTGGCAGACCTCTGCCCTGTTTGAAAATGTCGGTACCATTCAGGACGGGATGAAAACTCTAGGTCGTCGGATCAATATTCAAGACAAAGAAGATGCGAAAGAACTGGAGCTAAAACACGGTGAGATTAAATTTGATAATGTCACTTTTGCCTATAATGAAAAACCGGTCATTGACCAGTTTAATCTGACCATTCGCCCAGGTGAAAAAATCGGCATCGTGGGGCGTTCTGGAGCTGGTAAATCGACCCTGATTCAATTGCTATTGCATTTCTATCATCTGAATCAGGGCCGTATTCTGATTGATGATCAGGATATTGCCGATGTCACTCAGGACAGTTTGCGTAAAAATATTGCGCTGGTCACTCAGGATACGTCTTTGCTGCATCGTACCGTAGCTGAAAATATCAAATACGGTCGTCCGGATGCAACTGATGAAGAGATGTTTGAAGCTGTACGCAAGGCCAAAGCAGAAGAATTTATTCCGAATCTGACTGATTTGCGTGGCCGTAGAGGCTATGACGCCTATGTAGGTGAACGTGGCGTGAAGCTTTCTGGTGGACAGCGCCAACGTATTGCCATTTCCCGGGTATTCTTGAAAGATGCACCGATTCTGATTCTGGATGAAGCCACCAGTGCTCTGGATTCTGAGGTTGAAGCGGCTATTCAGAATAGTCTGGATGACTTGATGCAAGGCAAAACGGTTATTGCGATTGCGCATCGTCTTTCTACCATTGCGCAGATGGATCGTCTGATTGTGATGGATCAAGGTAAAATTGCCGAGCAAGGTACGCATGATGAACTGGTGGCCTTAAACGGAATCTATGCGCAGCTATGGCAGCGTCAAACCGGCGGGTTCTTGGTACAGCAACATGCCAAAACTGATAACTTACACGAAGCATAATCGCTCTATTCAGTAGTAGCTAAGCTCTACAACAGAAACCGAAGCATTCTATTTGAGTCACTTGAATAGCCATGCTTCGGTTTGCTTTTATGGGAATATCAACTATTCCACAAGCATTTTTAAATTCCAGATTATTCAAAAAACAGCCCTATTCTGAATTAATAGAAATCTGTAGGCTTAAAATTAAATCCCTAAAATATCTCTGGTTTACATTGATTTCCAACTTTAAGTTGAGCTACTCTGCTTGAAGTTGATTAAAATCTGCTTGTGGAAATTGCCACAGCTTTGTCCAACAATTTTTATCAAGAAAATGGCTTTTTCATGCCAATATGAAGTGAAAATAAAAAAATTTGAATGAGTGCAACGGATCGCGCATGAAAACAATAGCTCCACGCCAAGACCAAGGTATTCCAGGTGTATACGGTCTCTTGCTTCTCGATGTCATTTCCCGCTGGGGGTATAATAATGAGTCGCTTTTTAAGCCTTTTGGCCTGACCAGTGAACAGTTGGCAGATCCTGATTACCGTATTCCGACCCCTGTGGCCAATGAACTGGTCAAGCATGCCCTGAAGCTCACTGGTGAACCGACACTGGGTTATCACTTAGGTACCCAGATGCGGATTTCGATTCATGGCTTTATCGGTTATGCCATCATGACGGCGAATAATATTACCGAAGCTCTGGTGCTAGCGAACCGATTCATTCAGTTACGTTTACCCTTCCTGCAGCTATTTTTCTCGACCTTTGGCGCTAAGGCAACCGTACAGTTGCAAACTGATATTCAGCTGGAACCGCTTCGCACCGAAATTTCAATTGCCCTGATGATTGGCCTGATCAGTATGGCCAAAGCCATTACCGGGGTTAACGATGCAACCGGTGAAATCGACTTTGATTTCAAAAAACCGGAAGGTTTTGAGCGCTTCATGGCGAAATTTCCTACGCATCAGTTCCGTTTTGAACAGCCGCATTTAATTTTAAGCTTTGATAAAAGCTACCTGATGAACAAGTTGGTACACGCTGATCCGATTGCTAGCCAGATTGCGATTAACCAGTGTGAAGCTGAATTATCGGCACTTGGTGAACGGCACCGGATTGCCATGCGGGTACGGGATATTCTGACTCATTCCGAACAGCATTATCTGAGTATTGAAAGCGTAGCTGAACGGCTGCATATGTCGGATCGAACCTTAAAGCGTCAGTTGGCCGCTGAAGGTACTTCTTTCTCTACGCTAGTGGATGAAGTGCGCTACCGGCATGCCACTTCCTTATTATCCCGTACAGACTTTACTCTGGAGCAGATCGCTGATGAACTTGGCTATAGTGATGTGGCCAATTTTAGTCGGGCGTTTAAGCGCTGGAGTGGTCGTAGCCCGAGCAACTGGCGTAAAGATCCTTATTTATAAGCACGGATAAACCTTTTGTTTTGGCCAAAAAGAATGTATAAAACATATCAAAAATGATCTTAAGATTTTTAGGGAGTTATCAATGAATCATCCTTCAGAATTAAAGTACGCAAGTACGCATGAATGGGTACGCATTGAGGGTGATCTTGTTGTGACCGGTATTTCCGACCATGCACAGGATGCATTAGGTGATCTGGTTTATGTAGAAGCACCAGATCTTGACTCACATATTACTGCGGGCGAACAGGCTGGCGTGGTTGAATCAGTGAAAACTGCTTCTGATATTCATGCACCTGTCTCTGGTACAGTGGTTGAAATCAATGCTGCGCTTGAAGATGATCCTGACTTCATTAATGATGACCCGTATGGCAAAGGCTGGATCTATAAAATCAAACCGGACAATATGGCAGATGTAGAAAAGCTATTGTCTAATACAGAATATGAAGCTGGCCTATAAGCTACTTTGATTTAGTATGGAAAAATAAGAATCAGCCTGCGGGCTGATTTTTTTACGCATTGAAAACTTCGTATTTAAAGCTCACCATCAAATACAATGTATTTATATCGGAATTTTATTGTATTTTTCACACATTTTTCTTAAAGTCTTTGCTGTACCTGCTATCACTCGCATCAGATAGCTCAGGCTGCTTTATAAAAATAATATTCATGCTCATCGCAGCATTTCCCTATAGATCAATTTAGGAAAATTATGAAATCCAATCTATTGCCTTTATGGACCAAGCCTTTTGTGCTGTGTCTGGCCAATAACCTGTTTTTATTTATTTTCTATTTTGCACAAACCACGATTTTACCGATTTATATCCTGAAAGAATTAGGCGGAAACTTAGCCCAAGCTGGTCTGGCCATGACCTTGTTCATGATTTCAGCGATTGCTGTACGACCATTTAGTGGCCTAATTATTGAAAAATTGGGTATCCGTAAAACCCTGATTGTTTCTGGAATCTTTTTCAGTCTATTTTCCCTAGCCTACCTGCTTGCCGATCAGTTGACGACCTTATTTATCATCCGTTTTTTGCATGGGATCTGGTTTAGTATTTTGACTACCGTCTGTGTCCCTGTAGTAAATCAGTTTATTCCAGAACAGCGTAAAGGCGAAGGCATGGGCTATTACGTCATGTCAGTCAATCTGGGTATTGTTCTAGGACCATTGATTGGCTTAAGTCTGATTGAATACTGGTCTTATTTTCAGATCACAACGCTGCTTATTGCATTAGTTTTTATCGGATTTGCTTTCTGCTTAATGATTCCGGTCAAAGAGCCTGAGCACATCATTCAAACTATTCCTGAGAAAAAAGGACTGGTGTTGTCTGATGTTGTAGAAAAGAAAGCATTGCCTGTTGCTGTTCTGGCAGCTCTGATTTCTTTCTCTTATGCCAGCATCATGTCTTTTATTGCACCTTTTGCTGCCAGTAAAAACCTGATGGCTTATGCCAGTTTATTCTTTGTCGTATTCGCCATTTCCATGATGAGTTTACGTCCGATTACCGGAAAAATTTACGATCGCAAAGGTCCACAATATGTGATTTATCCTGCGCTACTCATCTTTAGCTTAGGACTCTTTTTACTCAGTCAGATTCAGACGTTGGGGGGATTCCTGCTGGCTGCGGTATTGATTGGTATCGGTTTTGGCAGCGCACAACCTTGCATTCAAACACTGGCCATTCAACGTGCACCGAAACACCGGATTGGTTATGCTACTTCGACCTTTTATACCTTCTATGATGTAGGAATTGCGGTCGGTTCGCTACTGATTGGGGCGCTTATTGCGACTTATAGTTATCAGTTCGCCTTTATTCTCTGTAGTTTACTCACCTTATGCAGTATTGTTTACTTTAAACTGGTCGTTCAAGTTAAGACTGCCTAATACAAGTTAATATCTAAATATAATAAAAAAACAGGCAGATGAACTGCCTGTTTTAATTCTGACACGAAGATGTATTTATTCAGATGCTGAAGTATTTTCCTGTTCTTTTTCTTCAGCTTTCGGTTCTTGCATCATCGTGAATTGTGTTGCTTCTCCAGCAGCAGGATTATCCTGGCGGTTGCTTTTCAGCTTGATCTGTAAACGTAATTCATTAGTCGAATCAGCATTACGCAATGCTTCCTCATAAGAAATCGCACCCTCGTTATACAGGTCAAATAAGGCCTGATCGAAAGTCTGCATGCCCAGTTCACGAGATTTGCCCATAATGGCTTTCAGCTCATGAAACTCACCTTTTAGAATCAGATCAGAAATCAAAGGTGTATTTAACATGATTTCAATTGCAGCCCGACGCCCTTTTCCATCCTGAGTACGAATCAGACGCTGGGAAATAATCGCCTTCATATTCGAAGATAAATCCATTAATAACTGATTACGGCGTTCTTCCGGGAAGAAGTTAATAATCCGGTCCAAAGTCTGGTTAGCATTATTGGAATGCAGTGTACCCAGACATAAATGTCCGGTTTCAGCAAAGGCAATTGCGTGTTCCATGGTTTCGGTATCCCGAATCTCACCGATCAGAATTACATCGGGGGCCTGACGCAAGGTATTTTTCAGCGCATTGTGCCAGGAATGGCAATCGACTCCAACTTCACGGTGAGTAATCATGGATTTCTTGTGTTTATGTACATATTCCACCGGATCTTCCACGGTAATGATATGCCCCGCCGAATTTTCATTGCGGTAGTCAATCATCGCTGCCAGAGAGGTCGATTTACCTGAACCCGTTCCTCCTACAACCAGTACCAGACCGCGTTTTTCCATAATCACGTGTTTCAATGATTCTGGTAATTTCAGTTTCTGGAAATTTGGAATTTCTGCCGTAATGGTCCGGATTACCATCCCGACCTGAAGCTGTTGTACAAAAACATTTACCCGGAAGCGCGATACACCCGGTACAGTAATCGCGAAGTTACATTCTAGTTCAGCTTCAAACTCTTGACGCTGTTTATCATTCATCAAGCTATAAGCAAACAGTTTGGTTTTTTCAGCAGTAAGAATTTGTTGTCCAAAGGGCTTCATTAAGCCCTGATGTTTAATACTCGGTGGAAAATCTGCGGTAATAAATAAGTCTGAGCCCCCATATTCCACTACTTTGGTCAGCATGTGATGCATGAATTTTTTTGCTTCGTCCAACAGTTCTGCCGTGAACATTCTCTTCCCCTGGAAATACACAATTACATGAATTTAAATGCTTGATTCATGCCAATATCATTTGATTTTTATTGTGCAGCGTTTTTTTTAAAGCCTCAAACAGATTTGATTTATAAAGAAAATATTTTTTAAAATTTATATGATGTAGTTCAATTAAATATCAATTAAGTAGACATATATTGCCTTTTAAAACCTATTTCATTTTAAAAGAATATTACAATGAAAAAGATCATATTCAGGATAAATGCAAGACGGTGAAACTGAATTCACCAGGCAAGTAAGGATAAAATTAAAAAATTAGATAGGTGGCCTAAAACTGCCTTGCTTAAAAGCCACCATTAAAGAAGATTTATGACTCAGTTCTATTGAACTGAATAGTAGTCTGTTTATTAAAAAGCCAAGATTAATCAGGAGAAAGTGCACGCGATCTGGACTGTTCCAGAAGTGAAATCTGTGCATTTTCTGCCTGTAAAACAGGATTAATACGACTGCTCTTCAGCTTGATTTGCAAACGTAATTCATTGCTGGAGTCTGCATTACGCAAGGCTTCTTCATAAGAAATAATGCCTTGGTTATATAAATCAAATAATGCCTGATCAAAGGTTTGCATGCCCAGTTCCCGCGAACGAGCCATAATCGTTTTAAGTTCATGGAATTCACCTTTACGAATCAGGTCAGAAACTAAAGGAGTATTTTGCAGAATTTCTACCGCAGCCCGACGACCTTTACCATCTTCAGTGCGAATTAGCCGCTGAGAAATCACGGCTTTGATATTAGCTGATAAATCTAGCAGTAACTGATTACGGCGTTCTTCTGGAAAGAAGTTAATAATCCGGTCCAGTGCCTGATCGGCATTATTAGAATGGAGTGTTGCAAGACATAAATGGCCAGATTCAGCAAAGGCAATTGCATGCTCCATACTGTCTGTATCCCTGATTTCGCCAATCACGATAACGTCAGGTGCCTGCCGCATGGTATTAATCAGTGCATTGTGCCAGGAAACGCAATCTACACCAATTTCACGCTGGGTGATCATCGAGTTTTTATGCTGATAGACATATTCCACCGGGTCTTCGATCGTAATAATATGCCCTTCAGTATGAGTATTACGATAATCAATCATGGCTGCCAATGTAGTCGATTTCCCGACACCCGTTGCACCAACTACCAGCACCAAACCACGTTTCTGCATGATGACCTGTTGCAATGAAGCTGGTAAGCCTAACTGCTCAAAGCTTGGAATATCTGTCGTAATGACCCGAATCACCATGCCTACATTGTGCTGTTGCTGGAAGACATTAACCCGGAAGCGCGACACGCCCGGGATGCTAATACTAAAATTGCATTCCATCACCGATTCAAATTCCTGAATCTGTCGCTCATTCATCAAGGCATAAGCAAACAAACGGGTCTTATCGGCTGTGAGTTTCTGCTGGCCAAACGGTTTCATTAACCCTTGCTGTTTGATACTGGGCGGGAAATCAGCTGTAATAAAAAGATCGGAACCACCATATTCAACGACTTTGGTCAGCATATGGTGCATAAATTTACGTGCTTCATCGAGCAATTCAGTTGTATACATAGCAAGCTTCCTAGGATCATTACTCATCCGCTGTTTAAAAACAGTATCAGGCTGACCTCTAATAAATTATTGTTATTGTTTATTTTTTTAAATTAATTATTTTTTATGAATTTTTTAAAATCGTTTTAATACTCATTGTTTTAATTTTCAAAATATCGAATTGTTGCTTTCAGCATTTAGAAAAATACTTCTGAACAACCATATCCGATCATAATATCTTTCCTCAACGAATTGAGGAAAGATAAGATCGTGAGTTTAAGCGCTACGCTTTAAACTTTCGCATCGCAGTGAATCAGCCATATTTAACAATAATTGCTCGGTTTTTGTCCAGCCCAGACATCCATCAGTCACTGACTGGCCGTAAACCATATCTTCAGAGATTTTCTGATTGCCATCGACCAGATGACTTTCGAGCATTACACCCCGCACATTGCTGTGCAAACGTTCAGCGACGATTTGCTCCAGCACTTCAGGTTGTAGCATTGGGTTTTTTGAACTATTACCATGACTGCAATCAATAACCAGGGCCGGCAAATCGGTTGAGTGTTTCGCTTTAATTTTTTCAATTTCAGACAACTGGTAGTTCGGACCACTATTTGAACCACGCAGGATCAAATGTGCTTTTGGATTCCCTTTTGAGCTCAGGATACACGGCAGACCCGATTGGCTCATGCCCATGAACTGATGTGGATTGGAAGCTGACTGAATAGCATCAAGAGCAATTTGAATCGAACCATCTGTCCCATTTTTGAAACCGATGCTGTACGGCATATGGCTGGAAATTTCACGGTGAATTTGTGATTCACTGGTACGCGCGCCAATCGCACCCCAGGCCAATAGATCATCGAAATACGCCGTTGCCATTGGACTTAAGATCTCTGAGGCAATCGGCAGGCTCATGCCAATCAGTTTTAGGTACAGTGCACGAGATTTTTCCAGACCCAATTGCATATTGGATGAGCCATCGAGTTCTGGGTCATACAGGAAGCCTTTCCAGCCTACGGTGGTACGTGGTTTTTCAATATAGGCCCGCATAACCAGGAAAATTTGATCAGAAACCTGTTCCTGAAGCTGTTTTAATTTTTCTGCATATTCCAGTGCGGAAGCTTCATCATGAATGGAACATGGTCCGGTAATCACCATTAAACGGTGATCTTTACCCTCTAAAATATTTTGAATAATTTGACGCTGTTCAGCGACTTGTACAGCCAATTGCGGAGACAGTGGCAATTGCTGCTTAAGCTGCTGTGGTAAAGCTAAAATGGTTTCTGTTTGATGTTGTTGTGATGTATGTGCAATATTCATGACTTTAAATCCTGGGACTGGCAATCAGTCCAAACTTTTATTTGAGCGTTATGGGTCTAATCGAAGATGTCGAAAGCGTCATTAGCTGGCTAAAGTAAGACCAATAAAAGTTGCTAAAGTATGAATAGTTAAAGTTTGTCATGGCTGTCTCCAAAAAATTGTTAAATCACATGCATAAAAAAACCTGATCAGGGTTGCCGATCAGGTATTAACTGGTGGGCAACCTTTTCATTGCCCAAACGCATTCAGGCAATTATCTAAACTGCCAGAAATAAAAATAAGCGTTTGAAATGATAGGTTGCTTTAACATGTTTATGTCTTTCATAAAAATGTGAATCTGAAATTAAAATACGCGCTCTATCCAGTTTTGACAAGTAGTAAATATAAAAAAATATTTATCAGTATTTATACTTTTACTTATCGCCCTAGAATTCTAACCTTTCAGATATTAATAATGGACAAAGTCGTGACGGTCAGCAGACTTTGCCCATTTCCTTAAAACCAAGAGCATATTAGATCTTGGTTTTGGCATTTGCAATTAACGGGTTACGCGATTCCATGCATCACGTACTGCAAATTTTGCCTGTTCCCAGTTCAAGCGTGACTGGCCTTTTGCCTGTTCCCATTTTACTTTCAGATCGCTTTCTACATCTTCAAAACGGGTATTGGCATCATATGCCCCACGGTTTTCATAACCGACACGATAGGCCGCATCATAGTCACGATCGTAATCTAAATCGCTATACGTGGTACGGGCATCTGAATAATAAGGGGTTTCAACAGCATTATCTCGCCAGAAAGCTGCTTCTTCAGTCGGGTTCACAGCTTCGCCTACGCCTTTACCTGCGAGACCACCGACCACTGCCCCAACAACACCGCCTACTGCTGCACCGACCGGACCGCCTGCTGCACCGACTGCTGCACCTGCAGCTGCACCACCGGCGGCACCTACGCCTGTGCCAATAGGATGTGCACCTGGCTCGCCGCTAATTGGATCGGCGTTTAAATCATCACGGACATCTTTAGGAGAATTTTTAATACGATCAAATCTATCATTCGACATAGAGCTTATCCTTATTCTTTAAAATGATTCTTAAACATGGTTTTAATCGCGTCTATCGATACGCTTCTATTCACTATAAGCATCTGGCATGTAATGACCTTAGAAGCCTTGTGTTTTTTAGGTAAAGCTCTGTGGTGCTTTGATAGGCAAATGTATCTGATATACCTTAATTATTAAAATAAAAAGGCCGGTGTTCACCGGCCTTTATGAAGTTTAAATCGCTAAATCATCTTAATCAAAATGAATCACGCTACGGATCGACTTGCCTTCATGCATCAAATCAAAGGCTTCATTGATCTGTTCTAATGGCATCGTATGTGTCACAAATGGTTCTAATTGAATTTCGCCTTTCATGGCCTGCTCAACCATGCCCGGTAATTGAGAACGACCTTTAACACCACCAAATGCCGTACCCATCCATTTACGACCAGTCACTAACTGGAATGGACGAGTCGAGATTTCTTTACCTGCACCTGCTACGCCAATAATCACAGACTGACCCCAGCCACGGTGTGCACATTCTAGTGCTGAACGCATTACGTCGACATTACCAATACATTCAAAAGAGTGGTCTACGCCCCAACCGGTCATTTCCACAATCACTTGCTGAATTGGCTTGTCATAGTCTTTTGGATTCACAAAATCAGTAGCGCCAAACTGTTTAGCCAGTTCGAATTTATCTGGATTGGTATCCACGGCAATAATACGGCCGGCTTTGGCCTGGCGAGCACCTTGTACAACTGCAAGACCAATACCGCCTAAGCCAAATACAGCGACGCTATCGCCTTCCTGTACTTTAGCAGTGTTATGTACTGCACCAATACCTGTAGTCACGCCACAGCCTAATAAACACACTTGCTCATGGTTAGCTTCAGGGTTAATTTTCGCCAGAGAAACTTCTGCAACGACTGTATATTCAGAGAACGTTGAACAGCCCATATAATGATAAATCGGCTGGCCATTATAAGAAAAACGGGTAGTTCCATCTGGCATTACACCTTTACCCTGAGTCGCACGAACCGCTACACACAGGTTGGTCTTACCCGATTTACAGAACAGACATTCACCACATTCTGCTGTGTAAAGTGGAATCACATGATCACCCGGTTTCAGACTCGTCACGCCTTCACCTACCTCAACGACCACACCCGCGCCTTCATGGCCTAAAATGGCTGGAAATACGCCTTCCGGATCATCACCAGACAAGGTAAATGCATCGGTATGACATACGCCAGTATGGCTAATTTTTACCAGTACTTCACCTGCTTTTGGTGGAGCAACATCTACTTCCACAATTTCTAATGGCTGACCTGGGCCAAATGCAACCGCTGCACGTGATTTCATGTAAAACGATCCTTTTATTACTGATTTACAGATGGTTAACAGTAACCTCTTTCTATTCGGAGATTCAACCATTAACATCACAAGTTGAGGAATAAAACCCCTATAACTAATGGAACATCAATGACTAAGCCCTCGTCAATTACATGTTTAAGTATTTTTGTTTTTAGCCTGACTATTTCTGGCTGTGAATTAGCTCCCAATACAGCAAAAGAAGAAGCTATTACTCCAGTACAATCGACCCACTGGATCAGAGAGGAACAACTGCCACAGATTCAGGAAGGGAAAACGGCTTATCTGCCTTTATATGACGGTTTTATGAGTATGGCGGCAAGGTTATATCTGATTAATCAAGCCAAATACCATCTCGACCTGCAATATTACATCTGGAAAGATGACTATATTGGCAACATGATCCTCTCCCAATTATTAAAAGCCGCAGACCGTGGCGTGAAGGTTCGGGTTCAGATTGATGACCAGAACGGAACTCAACTGGATGATAAGCTGCTGGCCTTAGCCCAGCATCCCAATTTCGAAGTCCGACTATTTAATCCTTATAAATTCCGTCAATTGCGTGCCCTAGATTACGGATTTCGTATGAAATATGTTAATCCGCGCATGCATAACAAACTGATTATTGCGGATAGTACGGCAGCGGTCACGGGTGGTCGGAATATCAGTAGTGAATATTTTGATGCTAGTGAGGATTTTCAGTTTAGCGATGTCGATATTTTCTTTGCCGGGAAACCAGCTCACGATGCGAATCAGACCTTTATCAAATTCTGGAACGATGATCTGAGCTATGATATCCGACAAGTTCTAAATGATTCGGGTAATCCACAACTTTTAAAACGACTAAGAACTGAATTTAAAGAAGATGAAGTCGATAAAAATGAATTGAAACGCCGAGTCGGTATTGCTGAACAGCAGATTGATGAGCAGTTGAGAAAGCGCCCAATCAAATGGGGAAATGCCTATTTTGTTGCCGATGCCCCTTCCAAGGTCCGTCGTAGCGCCCAGAATGGCGATTATATTTATACCCATATGCTGGAACTTATGGGTGAACCCAAAGATCATCTGGAACTGGTTTCTTCTTATTTCATTCCTACTCAGGAAGGTGCGGATTATTTAAGTAAACGTGCCCAACAGGGTGTCAAAATCAGAATTTTAACCAATTCGTTCCAGGCAAATGATGTCGCTTTGGTTCATGCCTATTATCAGCAATACCGTAAACAGCTGCTCAAGAATGGGATCGAGCTCTGGGAATTCAAACCTTATATTGAACGACCAAAACGGACCTGGTATGAAATTATGACCGGTAATATTATTCCGGCCAAAAATAAGAACAGCTCCAGTCTACATGCCAAATTCTTTGATCTGGATGGCATGGTATTTATCGGTTCCTTTAACTTTGATCCACGCTCTGCCTATTTAAACACTGAAGTCGGTCTGGTGATTGAATCAGATCAACTCCAAGATGAAATTACCAAGTCTTTAAACCAGTATTTACCCAGAATGGCTTATCAGCTGAAGTTAAATAAACAGGGTGAGATCATTTGGCTGGAACATCAGAAAAATGGTTCAGTGATTCAGCATAATCATGACCCTGAAACGACACAATTCCAGCGTTATATGATGAATCTGGCGACAAAATTCCCCGGAGAATGGTTGATGTAATGACAAATACATTGCAATCAAATTACATTTAGTGTGATTTTTCCTTAATTGATAGTTGGCTTTGGATATTTTGGATCTTTATTGGTGATAAGCTGAACAATATAAAATTGACTAAATCTATAAAGCAGGTTTTTATACTTATATTTTTCAGCTTATTTCTTATACATTAATCAGATCAATACCTACAAAGGTTTTACCTATTCCGTTGATTGCTCTAAAATTACACTTTTCCAGTATTTTGCGAATTTTCGCTTTCCACTCCCATGCAATTTTTTGATTTAAGTCGTCAGTTTAAACTCAGTGATATTCTCACCCCTGTTAAGACCTTGCAGGATCTGTCTCAACAAGAATGGTTTTTAGCCAAAATACGGGTTGAACATGACTGCCTGTCTGATTCGGACTTGGTCGAAGGTCAGGTCGTACTTAAATCTAATCAGAATATCCAGGTCGAACTGGAATGGCTGATTCAGGATACCGGTTATGAATTACAGGTGCTATTCAAAGGTGTTGAAACCGAAGCTTCTGAAGAAACACTGGTGATGGTTAAAGGCGCGCAACTGGTCGATGAACAACAGCAACTGATTTCTGCACAAGCTTTAAGTTTATGGATTGACGGGACATTACTCCCGATGTTGCCGAATATCCGCAAAGAAATTAAAGCGCGCTTAAACCTGTGGGATTATGTGGAATATGATGGTTAATTCATTTTTCCATTTCTAAAATTTGAAAGAGCCATATCGGCTCTTTTTCGTTTACAGGGAATTTACCTAATATATTTAATTGGTTAAATTGCCCTTGCCTGAATATTTTTATGGCAATGCCTATTTTAGACATACAGATTAAGCTTGATTAAAATAATAAAGAGAAAACATCGTGATTTCCCCTTCTGAATGGCAAAATATCCGTCAAGTTGTTGCAGATGCGCAGCGTGCAGCAATGCATTGTTCGATCGCAACCGTCAATCCCCAAGGCTTTCCTAGTATTACTCCGATCGGAACTGTCTTTCTGGATCAGCAGTCTAGTACAGGTTTGTTTTTTGATACCTACTCCACCACCTTCTCTGAAAATTTACAGCATCAGCCACTTGCCTGCATTCAGGCTGTGAATAGCAGCAAACTGTTCTGGTTAAGTTCCATGTTCAAGGGAAAATTTAAGCATTATCCCGGTGTACGTTTATATGCAGAGATTGGCTCTTTACGTCCTGCAACAGCGGAAGAGATTGAGAAAGTTGAATCTCGTATCTCTACATTAAAATGGAGTAAAGGTAGCAAACTGATCTGGTCCAGCTTTCATCATGTTCGGGATATTAAAGTTAAGGATTATCGCTGGGTCGAATATCCCAATATGCAGGTAGAAAATATTTAAATACTTTCTAAAAGTAAGCTTATTTCATAAATATACTTAATATTTATATTTTTTCATAACTCAAATTAGACCGACATGCTCGAACATCATCCGGTAACTATCTGCTTTCTTATCCAGAGCCAAAGGATAAGCCCGGGATGAAGATGGCATCCGGTATAGATACAGGTCACGGCCAAGAAAATGTGCCTGTGTTGGCTCACCTATACCGGGTTTCAACGTACCTTCAGGCATAGAGAGCATCAAAGTATCTGTGGCCTTGTCGCCTGTAGTCATGATGTGGTTGCAGTCCGGCATTTTCCCTAATAGATTTTGCAAATTCGTTGGCACTACAATTTCCAGAAATTTATCGGAAGCATTTCCCTTCAGGCGTCGGATCTGATAAGCACTGTCAAAAATCGCAATCCCCGTTTCAGTTAGAAACTCACGGATTAGATGTTCCTGAAATTTTTTATTAGGTAAGTCCAAAAAGTAATCTTTATTTTTAAAGAAAATTAATCCAAATATCCGCCACATATCATTTTGGTAATTCGGATAATAAAAATTCATTTTCCAGCGCGTTGCGGGTGGCGGAAAACTGCCCAACATCAATAATTTGGCATTGGGCGGTAAAAATGGCGGTAATGGATGGGTTTCAATATCCGACATAAACTGTTCCAGATTCAGGTATTTCAGTTATTTTAGAATGCCTGACGGATCTTGCTAGCGACTTCTTGTCCCCAAAGTGTATAAACTTCCTTACTTGGATGAAAACCATCTTTGGCCATTTGTAAATTCATGGCCCGATATTTTTCAATATCGTATTCAATCCATTGCATGTTGATCTGCTTGTTCACAAATTTTTCCAGTTGTTGGTTCATGTGTTTGGCATATTGACCAAATAACCAGGCCAAAGGATTCGGTAAAGCTGGGAACATGTTCATTGGAGGGACACCGGCTGCAATGACCAGTTTTGGATTAAACTTTTGCTGGATTTTGCCATAAAACTGTTCCTGCTTCTTGATCCAGACATCGGCAGGCATGAGCTTAGTCACATCATTCACGCCGACTGAAGTCACGACCACATCATAGGATTTAGCTTCAATCTGGTCTAAAGTACGAATGACCTTTGAGGTGGTATCGCCCGTTTTTGCCTGTAACTTCCATTCAATTTCAAAGTCATTTTTTAGCTCATTCAGAATCGCGCCAAGTAAGGCATCATTCTGATGATCTACCCCGACCCCTGCTGCTGCTGAATCACCCACAATCAGTAATGAAAGTTTTTTGCCTGTTCCTGTTTGACCTTCTCGTGCACCCTCTGGTTCTGGAAGTTTTATCGTATTTTTTTTGACACGGTTACCCTGAATTACGAGCGTGGGAATTAAGGCGATAGTGGCAGCTTTGAGCAACATAATGGACTAATTTATATAAAGATATGATTAATTTTACTGCAATTTATGGATTACGAGTAATACCTCAGCAGTCATTTTTAATGAATATTCACGTAACTTTAACTAGCAAAATAAAAAAATCCCGGCGTTTAACGGGATTTTTTTAATGTGGCTGATATATCAAACTTTATGATCATTCCAGCGGTTCATGCGCTTGAACGTCCCAATATCATTAAAGCGTACACCCACTTCTTTCATGACTTTATGCGCCGTTTTAGAGGTCAACTGACGTATATAAAAGGGTTCTTTGACCACAAAATGATGGATCGCATGAGTTGAACCGAAATTACAGCAAAATAACTGGAATGGCACCATCCACCATGGATTCAGTACCTGAGTCTGCTTGATGACATCGCGTGGATCAATATCACCATAATAATGCATATTGGAGCTAACGAATTGCAGGCTAAAAGAACGGATAAAATTCGGAATGATCCAAATTACTGCCAAGAAATTCACGAGCGGCATAGCTTCGATGATACTTTCCGACCAAAGCATTTCATAACCAAAGATTGGTGCAACGGCATTACCTACATGAAAGACTACAAATAAATAGCACAGACCATAATAAATCAAGCTTAATGGCAAGAAGCCTAATAGCTGAGAAATCATGGCAACTTTACGTTCTTTTTCAGGCTGTTTTTCCATAAAAAGATGAATCATTTTAAACATCTGAAAAGGACGCAAATACACTGACATCAACTGGTCACTGATCACTAGAATGCGGCGAACCCCCCATGGCATACCATTACTGATGCCACGTTCTTCAAGATCATATTCAGTGCCTGAATATTTATGATGATGCAAATGCATGCGTCGGCGAGCCCATGGGCTAATTGTATTTGGACGAGCCAGCCACACTAAAGCCAACATTAAATGATGTGCCCAAGGTGTTTTTTTGAAATACATATAATGAATCAGGTCATGTTCTAATTCATGTGTCAGTGAAGCAAAAATTGCAATTAGGGGAATGGTGAACCACGCAGAAAGATAACCATATCCATATGCCAATGCGCATGCGATCATCCCCGTCCAGGCAAAACCTAAAATACTCGCACCAATGAAATTCTGATGTTTAAGTATAGGATAACGGGTACGTATTTCTTCCCCGGCCTGTGTAACGATATTTCTGACCTTAGAGATTCGCTGTTGGTCAGTCATATCCGAAGATGTAGACATATGGACAACCTTTGATTTCTGAACAGTTGTACATTAAAGGAATTTATAAAAAAGAGAAGTTATCTTTCCACTTTCGCAGCGAGTATGTCCAAGTTTTGGGCAGTTTTAGTAATTTTTTTAAGATCAAGAATAAAGCAGAAAAATAAGGAGTATTTTCTATAAAACTTGTCGTCTAAAAATTCTCTTCTTAAAAATTTAATTATTTCTATTTTGATAGAATATTTATTTTTATATAGAAATAAAATTTATTCATCATCAAAGTCTTAGCTATTTAGAGAAGTTCAACTAACCTTATTCATCATATCTTTTACCTTTAAAGCCATTAATAAACTTATCTCATCTAATTTTTTTAATTCTAGAAAGTAAAAAAGCCCCTAATGGAGCTTTTTTTAATTGAAGTTTTAACCTAATTTATTGACTAATTTTAGCGGTAATATTTTCATTGCTAAACCAAGTGGCAACCAAGGCCATTTCGGTACATAGGCTTTGACTGGCGCTTTCTCAATTTCTTCTGCCAATAAACGTGAACCCGTTTTCTCATCCACTTCAAATGGTAATTTTTTCGCGCCTTCATTAATTTCAGTACGAATATAGCCTGGGAAAATGGTCGTGACTTTAATTGGTGTATCAATTAGCTCAGCACGAATGCCTTCAGCCAGATGTGCAACCCCAGCCTTACTTGCGCCATAAGCAGTCAAGTGTTTTGGCATACCACGCATTGCGCTCATCGATGAAATCATCACCAGATGACCGGAGTTTTGTGCGCGGAAAATTTCCACTGCAGCTTCACATTGTGCCAATGCAGAAATAAAGTTGGTTTCAACAGTAGCTTTATTGATCGCAAAATTACCTTTACCAATCCGGCGGCCTTCACCTACACCAGCATTGACAATAATCCGGTCAATGGTGCCAAAGTCTTCTTTAAAGGCACGGAAAACTTCAAAAACCTGATCATAATTGGTCACATCCAGTGTTTTGGCAATGACTTTAATATCATATTGGCTCTCGAGTTCCTGCTTCAAAGTTTCCAGACGTTCCAGACGACGTGCACAAATCGCCAGGTTATACCCTTTTTTTGCAAATTCACGTGCCATACCGGCACCAATCCCTGAACTTGCACCAGTAATTAAAATCGTTTTAGCCATATTTTTACCCTATCCCTTTATTTTATAAGGTGTTTTATCTTCAATAATTTTTAAATCCAGGTTAGCAGGTCTGGACGCTGTGCTTTAATAAAATGATGTTCATTCAAACTGAGTAGCTGGGGTTCATTTCCGACCAGACGCAATGTAGTAATGCTGGTATTGGTAATTGCCCAGTTTAAAGCGAAAGTTTTCTCCGGACTCAGACCCAGGATTTTGCCTACCGCCACAGAGATGACGCCACCCGAGGTATACACGATTGCATAGCGCGGTTTAGTTTGCGCAAGCTGATCACATAAGTTCTGCAAACCGGTTTCTACGCGGCTTTTAAAATTTGGCCAGGATTCATCATATTCATGGTGATAATCATCACAGGTCCAGCGAGCAATCGCTCCACTAAAGATCTTGCTCAGATAATCCCGTGGATTGGCATGTTCTGAGACATCCTGCTTCAGCAGTTCAGGCTGATTAAAACGCGGTTCATAACGGGCAAAGACCTGCTGATGATTAAACTCATTCCAGGCACTATCGGTCAAAATCTCGCTTTCAGGAAAACATTCATCTAAAGATAACTGTGCCGTCTGTTGATGACGTTGCATAGAACCAGCCACTACATACGGTGCTTCTTTCAGAATTTCATCAAAATAACGACCGAGCAATTTTGCCTGTAGTTCCCCATTTGGCGAAAGCTGATCATAACTGGCTGCCCCGAAAGATGCCTGTCCATGCCGGATCAAGTAAATGGTGGTCATTTTGGCATTAACTCTTTAAATTTCAGGATATATTTTTGTGCAATGTCATTGGCTTCAAGCTTTTGTAGACCAATCAGTTTTAAGGCACGAATATGCAAGGCATGAATGACTACCCAAAAATCCTTAAAGGCTGGATTGTTGGTTTGTTTGTGGTAATAACGATAATAGATCTGCTGAGCAATTACCGAGAGACGGAAAATCCCAAACACTTCATAGAATGTCCAGTTTTCCGGTTGCAGACCGGTTTTCTCCAGATAGTAATCCACCACTTCTTTACGGGTAAACATACCTTTTAAATTGGTGGGCTGACGACGTGTTGCTTTAAAAATGGCATTGTCCGTATCTTCTACCCAATAAGCCAAGGCAGAACCCAAGTCCATCAGCGGATCACCCAGGGTGGCCATTTCCCAGTCCAGCACCCCAATAACTTCAGTTGGATTTTCTGGATCCAAAATGACATTATCAAAACGCCAGTCATTGTGAATGACACAGGTTTTGGAATCAGATGGAATATTATCTTTCAGCCAGTTACGCACGTATTTAAAAGATGGAACATTTAATGTTTTGGCTTTTTCGTAACGTGCATCCCAGCCTTCGACCTGACGACGGCAATAGCCTTCACCTTTGCCTAACTTTTCCAGTTCTGTACCAGTGTAAGGAACTTGGTGTAGTTCGATCAGCTTATCAATCACATTAATACATAGAGTATGGATATCTGGTTCAGTCAGTTGTAATTCAGGCGGCAGCTTGGCACGCGGAATAATACCTTCAATGCGTTTCATCACATAAAAATCACAGCCAATGACTGATTCATCCTGACAAAGTGCCACCATTTCAGGTACGACTGGATAGTGTTCAGCCAAAGCTTTTTGTACATGATATTCACGTGCCATGTCATGCGCAGATTTAGCTTTAGTCCCTTGAGGCGGACGACGTAGAATCAAATCGGCATTGGCATATTGCAAACGATAAGTCCAGTTTGAAGCTCCACCGGAATATTGAGTAAGCTCTAAAGGACCTTCTACATTTACTCCTTGTTGATTTAACCAATCTGTGATGGCCTGTACATCCAGTTCCTCACCTTCACGAACTGATCCACCTACATCAATGACCGCCATAATTTTTCCTTAAAATCTTCTAATACGTTTCAATGTTCTGTATATAAAGCCAGCTTATTTTTTACGACGTGTGCTATAACCGCGTTTTGCCAGTTCCAGTTTGGCAATCATGCCTTTATGCACTTCATCCGGGCCATCAGCCAGACGTAAGGCACGGGCTTGGGCAAAGAATCCGGTCAGCGGTGTGTCACGAGAAACACCCGCACCGCCGTGGATCTGAATTGCCATATCCACGACTTTTTCCAGCACACTTGGCGCGACCACTTTAATTGCAGAAATTTCAGTCAGTGCTGCCATATTCCCTAAAGTATCCATTTTATAGGCAGCATACAAGGTTAATAATCGAGCCTGATCAATGGCAACGCGAGCTTCTGCGACACGTTCCAGGTTACCACCCAGTTTTAAAATCTCTTTACCAAATGCGGTACGGCTCATACCTCGGTCAATCATCAACTCTAATGATTTTTCAGCAGCACCGATGCAACGCATACAATGGTGAATACGGCCTGGCCCTAAACGACCTTGGGCAATTTCAAAGCCTTGACCTGCACCGCCAATAAAATTCGAAACTGGAACACGAACATTATCAAAGCTGACTTCGCCGTGGCCATGTGGTGCATCATAGTCACCAAAGACTGGAAGCATCCGTTCGATTTTTACGCCTGCAGTATCGACTGGAACTAAAACCATGGAATGCTGATGATGACGGTCTTTGGATTCATCCGGTGTATGTGCCATAAAGATGATGATTTTGGCATTTGGATCACCCAAACCTGAAGACCACCATTTACGACCATTCAAAACAATTTCATCACCTTCAACTACCGCCGTCGCCTGCATATTGGTAGCATCACTAGAAGCCACTGCAGGTTCAGTCATACAGAACACTGAACGGATTTTCCCTTCCAGAAGTGGCATTAACCATTGCTGTTTTTGTTCTTCAGAACCATAGCGCCACAGTACTTCCATATTGCCGCTATCTGGTGCATTACAGTTAAAGACAGTAGGTGCAATTAGGCTTCGTCCAGAAAGTTCAGCGATATGCGCATATTCCTGAACGGATAATCCCTGACCTAATTCTGGACAAGGCAAAAACATATTCCAGAGACCTGCCGCTTTGGCTTTATCTTTCAATGTTTCAAGTTCTGCCGGCCATTGCCATTTGGTCCAGTCACCGCCTTGATTCAGTTCATGCACCTGATGCCAGAAATCAGCCTCGACAGGTTCAATTTCATCAGTAATAAACTTTTTTGTTCTATTTAAATAATCCTGTGCACGTGCTGACAGCTCAAACATTGCTTTATCCCTCTGAATATTCTAATTCATACGCTTTACAACACCTTAACCCAAAACTTATTATGAATAAAATGATTTAATTCCATATAGTAGTATGCATAGTATTCATTCAAAAACCGTGATGGATCTACGAAATTTTCATCGTATTGATATTAATCTTTATCCACTTTTTATTGCCATTTACGAACAAAACAGTATTTCTAAAGCTGCGCAAATTCTATCGATAAGCCAGTCAGCGGCCAGTCATGCTTTACAACGTTTAAGACAGCATTTACAAGATGATTTATTTGTGCGAACTGGTAGCAAGATGCAACCTACGCCGTTTGCGGATCAGATCTATCCTGAAATTAAAAATGCACTTTTTACGATTCAGAATATTTCGATGCAGCATCAGCAATTCAGACCGGAATCGATTCATAGCTTAAAAATTGCTGTACATGACGAAATTGAACCCATGATCTTTCCTAAACTGGTTCAACATTTCCAAAAAATTAACCTGGATCTTCAACTGAGTAGCATGAAACTCGACCGTAAAAATATTGCTGCAGATCTCGCCTCTCAACAGGTCGATTTTGTTATTGATCTGGAGCAAAGTATTAGTGAAAAAATTCAGTTTGAACGACTGGTACAGGATGAATTCGTGGTCTGTACACAACGAACAGAAATGAATGAACAGATTTATCTGGCCTCACCTCATATTGGCGTTTCCTCACGCCGTACGGGAGTTTTAGTTGAAGATATATATTTAAGTCGAAAACATTATTCCCGACAGATTTTTTTACGTTGTCAGCACTATTCCACAGCCCTGCAAATTCTGGAACAGCAAAAGACTGCCATGCTGACAATTCCTAAAAATGTTTTGACTCATCTACAGTTAGCAAACTGTCTGAATATTTTTGACGTTCCTGTACAACTTCCGAAAATTAATATGGGGATGTATTGGCATAGAGATTTGCAGGAGAATAAAAGACATCAATTTTTGAGAAATGAAATTTATAAAATTTTTGCTTAGGCTATTTATGAGATAATTTAAACTTGCTTAGGCTATTTTTATTATCAGGTTTTAGGATTGAGATTGGCCTAATTTGATAGTGCTTAGGCTATTTTATCGGTACAAAACTAAACACTGATTGATGGCTTTTTAAGCCCTATGCGGAGTGGCTTTGATCTAAAATGGCTCAACTTTTAGCTGTGTTTATGCGGCTGTTTTTGCTGATTTGGATCTTGCCCTTGTTACATCTCTCCACCACCTGGCAAATTGTGCTGGGCTTCGCACTTCTGTGTTTTTCTTATTATTTGCTGCATAAAATTACGGTGTATTTAAAGGACCTATTTCGCCCCTTTAAGAAAGGTAAGAAATATTGGTGCCGGGTAAGTGCGGTCAGTGATGGTGACACCCTCACCTGCTACCGTTTTAATATCCGTCGCTCTGAGACCAAATTACGTTTTGCCTATGTCGATGCACCTGAATCTTCACAGGCCTATGGTAAGGAATCACTACGCCTAGTTCAAAGTATGGTTAAAAATAAAATGATTCGGGTACAAATTACGGATATTGACCGTTATGGTCGCTGTGTCGGTGTGGTCTATCATTATCGCAAGAATATCAATGAAGAGATTGTGAAACGTGGTGCGGCATGGGTTTATGAGGAATATATCCGGGATAAAAACCATTTACGCTATATGATGGAACTACAGAATAAAGCTAAAAAGCAGAAAAAAGGGTTATGGAAAAACAGCCGCCCTGTCCGTCCAAGTGTTTATCGTAAACAGATCAAAGCCTCATCTTGATATTTTAAAAATCAAAAATTTAGCCTATAAAAAGGGATTTGTACTAACAAATCCCTTTTCTTTGTTCATTTAATATACCTAATAGGCCAAATGCACCAGAAAGCGGAATGCCCCTGCAATAAGTGCTAGTGTCAAAAAACCTGCAAGCCATAAGCCGACAAACCATACTATCTGTTTGCGTGTCATAACTGCTCCTTAATGATAACCATCATCTCCAACACGTACCTTGTGTCGGAATACCCAATAGGACATACAGGTATAAATCACGATAATCGGAATCAGAATCAAGGCACCAATCAAGGCAAATAACTGACTATTTTCATGTGCCGCTGCCTGCCAGATCGTGACTGATGGCGGAATAATATATGGCCACAGACTAATCAGAAAACCGGTATATGCCAGGAATACCAGCACCAGCATATAGGAAAATGGACCTAGTTCACTGCGTCTTTTACAGGCGCGTAAGGCCAGCCAGGTAAACAATATGACCAAGATCGGTACGGGCATAAAGTAGGTAAATTGTGGCTGGCTGAACCAACGCTCCGCAATTTGCGGATGGGTCAACGGCGTATAAACACTAACAGCGCCTAAAATAATCAGTAAGGCTATAATCAGCTTCGGCATCAGTTTAAACATACGATCCTGTAAATCATCACCGGTTTTATAAATGAGCCATCCACAGCCTAATGCTGCATATAGCACCACGACACTGACTCCGGTAAAGATACTGAAGGGGCTAAGCCAGTCCAGACCACCGCCCACATAGACACCATTTCGTGTTTCAATTCCCTGAATATATGCACCCAGGATCATCCCTTGCAAGAAACTGGTAACGATCGATCCCCCAATAAAGGCTTTATCCCACCAGTGTTTGCTTTTATTCGCCTTAAAACGGAACTCAAAAGCGACACCACGAAAAATCAAGGCGATCACCATCAGGATAATGGGCATATATAGCGCTGAGAGTACCGTCGAATAAGCCAATGGAAAGGCAGCAAATAATCCGGCGCCCCCTAGAACCATCCAGGTTTCATTACCATCCCAGACCGGAGCGACCGTATTCATCATGACATCGCGTTCATCCTGATGCGGGAAGAATGGAAATAGGATGCCAATGCCCAGATCGAAACCATCGAGAATGGTATAGACCAGTACACCTAGGCCAATAATCGCAATCCAAATTAATGATAAATCAATCATTTTTTATCCTCCTGATCCGGATGTTCAGGAACCTCTTCAATACGTTCGCGAATACTGCTCAATGGTCGACGGGAAGCCTGAACCACATCGCTATCCGATTCATGGTGTGGTCTGGAATGAATAAATTCTGGACCTCTATGCATAAGGCGCAACATGTAGAAAATTCCCACGCCAAAAACGACGCAGTACACCACCACAAAGATAATCAGAGTCAAACCGACCTGTTCAGCGGACACTGGTGATAATGCATCTTTGGTCCGCATAATGCCGTAGACAACCCAAGGCTGACGGCCGACTTCTGTGGTAAACCATCCTGCCAGCATGGCAAGAAATCCGGATGGACCCATGATGAGTGCAAAACGATGCAGTCCACGTGACTCATAAAAACGTCCTCGGGTGCGTGACCATAGCCCCCATAATGCAAGCAAGAGCATCAACATACCCATCCCGACCATAATCCGGAAACTCCAGAACACGACCAGTGAATTGGGTCGATCTTCAGGCGCAAAATCTTTAAGCCCCGTGACTTTTCCATCCATAGAATGCGTCAGAATCAGGCTACCCAATTTAGGAATGCCAATAGCATATTTGGTTTCTTCCGCTTGCATGTCTGGAATCCCAAACAGGTATAAAGGCATTCCTTCATCATGATTGGTTTCCCAATGGCCTTCCATCGCGGCCAGTTTGGCTGGCTGATGTTCAAGCGTATTCAGACCATGCATATCCCCCACAAAAATCTGTAAAGGTGCAAGTGCCAGAATCAGCCACATGGCCATGGAAAATGAAGTTTTGACTAAAGGATCGCGACGGCCCTTGATCAGATGCCATGCCGCTGTTGAGGCTACAAGTAAGGCGGAGACCAGAAAGGCGGCCATTGCCATATGAGCCAAACGATAAGGAAAAGACGGGTTAAATACGATCGCTACCCAGTCTTGCGGGACGATCAGGCCATTTTCAATCGCAAAACCTTGAGGGGTCTGCATCCAGCTATTGGAAGATAAAATCCAGAACATGGAAATACAGGTGCCGACTGCGACCATTAAAGTGGAGAAAAAGTGTGCTCGTGGGCCAACCCGATCCCAGCCAAAGAGCATGATGCCCAGGAATCCGGCTTCTAAAAAGAACGCAGTTAAAACTTCATAAGCCAGCAAGGGCCCCGTCACACTTCCAGCGACCCGGGAAAACTCACTCCAGTTGGTTCCGAACTGATAGCTCATTACCACACCGGATACGACGCCCATACCAAATGCGACGGCGAAAATTTTGACCCAAAACTTGAACAGATCCTGAAAAATCGGATTTTTAGTCTTTAACCAGCGCCATTCCAGAATAGCCAAAAAACTTGCTAATCCGATTGAAATTGCAGGAAAGATAATATGAAAAGATACAGTAAAGGCGAACTGTATTCGTGCTAACTCTAATGCAGTTAAACCCAGAGTCATAAACTTCACCTATGCAGTGTTATTTGGCATATCTGCCCTTCAGTTATTAAGTGATGGATTTTTCTAGTGCTTAGGTAGCTTAGGCTGAATCATTCTTAAAAGTATGTAGTCTTTTGTTGATTGTTTTTTAATCAGGTTAAAGACTTGTAATAACTTAGTCAAAAAGACGTTAACCATGCAAAAATTTTCAAAATTTCCCTCTTGTCTAATTGAATAAAGAGGCGTAAATTAGGCACAATTTAGTTAGCCAGGTTAACTATATGTTTCAATCCTCTTCCAGATTTCGTTCACTGTTGCTGCGTTGCGCACGACTCATGAGTGATGAAATCAATACGATTTTATTATCCTCCCAACTTAATTATTCCTTATGGCAAGTGCTCTATACCATTCAATCCCAACAGCAATGCACGCTGGTTGATATTTCAAGCTATTTAAATGTTTCAAAACCAAGCATAACCAAACGTATCCAGCATTTAAGTGAACTCGACTTAATCTGCCAGATCGAAACCGAAGATAAACGTCAGAAATTATTTAAACTCAGCAAGCAAGGGGTTAAAACCTTTAACCTGTGTTCCAAACAGATTGATGCTTTTGAAGATCACTTACTGCAACAGATTGATGCAGATGATCTGCAAAGCAGTAAAAACACTTTGGTACAGCTGATTCAGCAATTACATCCTTCATCTCAGGAAACACCACAATGAGCCAAGATCAAGCCCGCTTATGGACCTCTAATTTCGTCCTGGTCAGTCTGGTTAATTTCCAGCTCGTTCTGGTGTTTTACCTGCTGGTGATTGTGATTGTCGGTTTCTCGGTCGCTGAACTGGGAGCATCGACTGCACAAGCCGGTCTGGTATCCGGTCTGTTTATTGTCGGAACACTAATTGGACGCTTATTTATTGGGAAATTGCTGAATCGTCTAGGACTAAAAAATACCCTGGTGATTGGCCTGACTGGCTTTTTGCTATTTTCCGGACTTTATATGATTCCGGCCAAACTAGAAGTGTTATTGGGTATTCGTCTGATACACGGCTTTATGATGGGTATGGCATCTACCGTACTCGGCACAGTAATTGCGCAAACCATTCCAGCAACACGACGTGGTGAAGGTATTGGTTATTTCAGTATGAGCAGTACGCTTGGTACAGCGATTGGTCCTTTTGTCGGGATCTGGCTGATGACGAATTTTAATTATCAGGTGATTTTTATCTTTACTACTATTGTTGCGCTCAGCTGCCTGATTTGCGGTCTGTTTATCCAGCCGCCGCGCCTTAAAGCGAGTGGTACATCGACTTCCTCTGTTCCACAATCTGCCAGTAAGCTCGCTCAGTATGTAGAGCCGAATGCCTTGCCGATTGCTATCATTGTCCTGCTGGTGGCTACCTGTTATTCAGGCGTATTGTCCTTTATCCACTTCTATGCCAAAGACATCAATCTGGTCGAAGCAGCCTCTTTCTTCTTCCTGATGTATGCTTTTGCCATTCTGCTGTCGCGTCCATTTACTGGCCCATTAATGGATCGTAAAGGTGAAAACATCATTATCTATCCTGCAATCGTGATTATGGCAGTAGGTATTCTAATGCTGAGTCAGGCACAAAACTCTGTGATGTTACTGGCGAGTGCCGCGTTATTAGGTTTTGGTTTTGGAAATATCCAGTCCGTGTGTCAAACTATTGCCGTGAAAAGTACCACCTTGCAACGGATGGGTCTGGCGACCTCGACTTTCTTTATTGCACTAGATGCCGGTCTTGGTTTCGGACCTTATTTCCTCGGTATGCTGCTGGATCAGGTGGGTTATCGTCAGCTTTATTTGTTTTCCGCAGTGCTTACCTTTAGTTGTCTGATCTGGTATTACCTGCTGCATGGCCGCAAGGTTAAATCGACCTCAGTCAAAGCATAAACCAGCTGATTCAAAAATTTTTAAACGGGCATTTAGCTCGTTTTTTATATCTCAATCTTTTAAATGACACTTATTTTTATCATTATAAAATATATAGTTTACATAATGTTAAATATATATTACATTTTGAATGATGTTGGAGTAAAGACATGTTAAAGAATGACATCATCGTGTTCCGTGCTAAAAAACGTTGGACACAACAACAGCTTGCTGATGCAGTGGCAGTCAGCCGCCAAACGATTGCCGCATTAGAAAAAGAGAAGTACAACCCTTCCTTGATTCTGGCATTCAAGTTAGCAAATGCACTTGAAACGACGATTGAGGAACTGTTTAGTTATGCCGAGGAAGTAACATGACACTATATTGGGTATTGATGGCTAGTATCTTAAGTATTGTGGTGGCTGTGATTTGCTGTGAAATATATAAAATACGCTTTGAATGCTCACAGGAAGCCAAAGACGAAAGAGGAACAATGATTTTATTAAAGCAGAAGTCATTATCCTATAACATTTTATTTTTGGGGATTAGTTCAGCCTTTTTGATCATCATCGGATTTGAAGGCTTCGGACTAAAATGGTTAGAACGTGAAGTTTTTATTTACTGGATTATGTTCACCGGCTTCCTGCAAAGCATCGCTTCAACCATTTATACGCATTATTTACGTAAAGACGTCTTTAGCTAATATGTATGCCAAGAGAGCTTTTCGAATCTCTCTTTTTGTCAAAATCTAGAAACGTCGACTAAAACGACGGCGATATTCTAAAGGTGTTAACCCTGTTTTCTTATAAAATAAACGCCGAAATGAACTTGGATCCTGATAGCCGACATTTTGCATAATCAGATCTATGGCCTGATCGGTTTCCTCAAGCCGTTTGCGTGCCGCTTCAATACGAATGGCTTGCAGATACTGATTCGGTGCAATATTTAGCGCCTGCTTAAAATGCCGGATTAAAGTACGAGTGGTGACATTAAAACGTTCTGCCAGCGCATTTAAAGTAAACTCTTCATGAAAATGCTGCTCTAACCAGTCCTGAACCTTTTGCACCAGTTCATCATGATGTGGTTGACCAATCTTCATTAAGAAATAAGACAATTGGCTATCGCGTCGATAATCAATCACAAAGGATTTGGCAGATTGCATGGCAACTTCAAAACCATAGAAACGTTCGATCAGATGCAAGCCTAGGTCAAACCAGGCCAAGCCTCCACCTGCACAGTAAATATTCTGATCCCGGCTAATCATCAGATCGGCATTGAGTTTGACCTGAGAATAACGTGCACGAAACATGTCCTGAAAGCCCCAATGCGTTGTCGCCACACGACCATCTAAAATACCAGCTTCTGCCAGAAAGAAATTCCCGGTGCAGTTTCCAGCGATTAAGGTGGATTGTGCATGAGCAGAAGTTAAAAACTGAATCAGGTCTGGATTTTCATCCAGTACCTCTTGTATAGGTGCGGCGATGGTCGGCACTACCAGAATATTTGCTGTTTGAATTTCTTGATATGAACAATGAGCTGGTAATTCCAGGCCGTTAATACAACGAATTGGTTGTCCATCTGGACTGGCGATCCTGACTTTAAACAGGCGTTGCACATTTTGCTGCTGAATCCGATTCCAGCTGACGCCAGCCATGGCGAATAAGTCGACGACACCTGTAATTGCTGAAGCCAAAGCACCATCAAAGCCTAAAATCACTACCTGTTGCATATTGTTCTATTTGTCGTTTTTCACCCGTTTCATGTCATTATTGACAATCCTCCTTGATAAATGCAACTGCTAGTCTTGATGCTATCTCAAGGATTACATATTCAGGACCGTACCGTGACTCAGCTGATTAATGATAAAAACCTCAATTTTCTGCTTTATGATGTCTTCAAACTTGAAGCTTTAACTGAACTGGAACGCTATCAGGACCATGACAAAAATACTTTTGATAGCATCCTAGAAACGGCAAAAGGCATCGCGACCGATTATTTTGCGCCGCATAATGCCAAGGCTGATCACCAAGAACCGAGCTTTGATGGCAAACAGGTGAAGACCATTGATGAAGTGAAAATAGCATGGCAACAATTTGCTGATGCTGGTCTACTCTGCGCCCAGCATGATTACGCAGACGGCGGCATGCAATTGCCGACTTTGGTGAATATGGCCTGTAATGCCTATTTCATGTCGGCAAATCCTTCGACTGTTGCCTACTCTTTTCTGACAGCCGCTGCAGCAAATCTGATTCAAGCCTTTGCCTCATCAAAACAAAAACAAATGTTCTTACCGCATATGCTTAGTGGCCGCTATGCCGGGACTATGGCGATGACCGAGCCAAATGTAGGTTCCTCTTTGGGAGATCTGACCACTAAAGCGATTCCTCAGTCAGATGGAAGCTACAAAATTAAAGGCCAGAAAATGTTTATTTCTGGTGGTGATCAGGACATTACTGAAAATATTGTGCATCTGGTTCTGGCTCGTATCCAAGATGCTCCGCAAGGGGTAAAAGGTATTTCCCTATTCATCGTGCCGAAATTCAAAACCAATACAGATGGAACTATAGGTGAATCCAATGATGTACAATTAGCTGGCCTTTTACATAAAATGGGTTATCGTGGCACCACATCAACAGTGCTAAGCTTTGGAGAAAATGACAATTGCTTAGGCTATTTAATTGGTGAAGCGGGACATGGTTTAAAATACATGTTCAAGATGATGAATGAAGCGCGCGTTGGTGTTGGCCTCGGTGCAGCCATGATCGGTTATCGTGGTTATCTGGAGTCTCTGGACTATGCCAAGAACCGTCCTCAAGGTCGTCTGGTTCACGAAAAGACACCTGATGCCAAGCCCGTGAATATCATTGAGCATACTGATGTCAAACGCATGTTATTGGCACAAAAATCTTATGTTGAAGGTGCTTTAGCGCTGTGCTTATTTGCAGCTCGTTTAATTGATGAACATCAGGCTGCACAAGATGAAGAGAGTGCCATTTTGCTGGATCTCATTACACCAGTGGTCAAGTCCTTCCCTTCTGCCTATGGTCCTAAAGCCAATGATCTGGCGATCCAGGTCTTGGGTGGTGCGGGCTATACGCGTGAATATCCGGTTGAGCAATGCTATCGGGATAACCGTCTTAATCCGATTCATGAAGGCACTTATGGGATTCAGTCTCTGGATCTACTAGGTCGTAAACTCTGGCAGCACAATGGCAAAGGCCTGACCCTGCTCATGCAACGCATCCAGAAAACCTTGTCTGAGATTCAGGATAGCAAGTTAACAGAACTGGCAGATGTCTATAAACAGCATCTTGTCACTGTGCAAAAAACCACACAGGTTTTAGGTCAGGCTCTGCATCAAGGCAAAGTTAGTGAAACTTTGGCCAATTCTGGCCTATATCTGGATATGATGGGCAAAACTATTATTGCGTGGCTGTGGCTGGAAATGGCCAATCAGGCTCAACTTAAATTTGGCACATCTTCTCAACAGGAAGATCAAGCCTTTCTGGCGGGTAAAATTCAGGCAGCTCAATATTTTATTCATTGGGAACTGCCTGAAATTGAACATCAGGCTAAGTTACTGATGAACTTCGATGACACCTGTTTGAAGATGCAAAGTGACTGGTTCTAAATAAAAATCAATAAAAAATGCGCCTCGAATGGCGCATTTTTATTTGTTTACATCATCAAGCCGCAGTGTCTTTTAGACCAAATTTCTTAAGCAGCTTGGCACGTTTCGAAGGCAGAATATTCGCTTTAGCCAGATCGCCTTGATAATGTTGATACACACGTTGATCCATCATCTTGTACCACAATGGTGGAATCAGTGCCGGTATCAGCATGGTGGCATAACCACTTGGTAATTCTGGTGCTTCATCAAAATGTCGCAATGCCTGAAATGGTCGGCTTGGATAGGCATGATGATCCGAATGGCGTTGTAACTGGTACAGGAACAGGTTGGTCACAATGTTGTTATTGTTCCAGCTATGTTCGGGCAAGGTTCGCTCATAGGTACCATCTGCTTTTTGCCCGCGTTTCAATCCATAGTGTTCGATATAATTCACGATCTCAAACAGGCTGATGCCGTAAAAGGCTTGGGTCAGCGTATAAGGAATGATTTTCTTGCCATACGTTTTCAGCATTAAGGCATGGTAACCTGCGCTCATCGCCCAGCCATGAAATAACTCATTTTCCAGACTAAAAAATTTTAAGCCTTTACGTTCCAAACGTCTTTTTTCTATCTGAATTGCTGATTTCAAGCCACCCAATACAGTACGTGGCCAGAAACGGTAAAAGGATTCTCCCATTTTCGAAGATGCCGGGTCTTCTGGCGTCGCCACCCGTTTATGATGTCCATAAGGATGCTCAATCCGGAAATGATTATAGGCCAGTGGCATCAGGCTGGCATGTGACCAGTAGTGATCTTTTTTCTGAGGGCGATGGCTCAGCTCATGTGCAGTATTCACGCCGATTCCATTAATCGCCCCCATAGAAACGCCAAGTAGAACCTGATCGACCAGAGAAACATTAGGACGGGATACGACATAGCCTGCAAAAGCATTGGCAGCCATTTGCAAAGGAATAAACACCTTCACGATCCGGTCATAATAAGGATCTTTGACCAATGCCTGAATCTGCTCATCATTTGGATTATTGGCATCATCACCAATTAAAGCATCTAATGTTGGGATAATCACATGTAATAATAAAGGCCCACCCATCGCAAAGACTTTTTTAGTGGCTTTGGGGCCAAAATGATAGCCAGCCAGAACTCCCATACCGATCACAGGCAAACCGGGACTCAGCAGCCAGCCAAAACGTTTTTTATCCAGTTGTAAACCTTTCAGTGCTGACGCATCCTGCGTGAACTGAGCTTTGCTAATTTGTGCAGGGGCATTCATTGCGACCCTCCTTTTTATGTTACTCTGCACATATAGTTGAATATTTCAGCATTAGCGAACAGTATTAAACGTCCAGAAAAACTATGTCAGCGTCTTTGGCGCAATAGGCCAAGTCTTGGCCTTAAATCACAAGACTGGGCTATTTAAATTTAATTAAATGAATTAAAACAAAAGAATAGAGTCAAGCATGGATGCTTTAAGTAAAATTTTTGATGATATTCATCTGGAAAAATCCGAATATCTCTACCTCAATGTGTTTCATCCAGGCGGGTTTGATTATCAGTATGAACCTTCCATGCTGGCTTATGTATTATTACAGGGTCAAGCGCAATTAATATTCAAAGATGGCGATCTGCTTGAGCTGCAACAAGGCGATCTGGTGTTATTGCCTGCTGGTTCTGCCCATCGGATTTCTAGTCCCGGTAATGCGGATTTTTCTGAACATCATTCGATCAATTCTTATTTTCAGACTCATGCACAGCAATGTGTGGATCTCAATATCACCCATTCAGCAGAACGCAGTTTTATCCTGGCGATTCGTTCCAATCTGGATATCCAGATGGCGAAACCGCTACTGAGTGCTTTACCTAAATTTCTGCACATTCAGCATATTCTGGGAGATACAGCACCAGAGTGGTTACAGGTTGGTTTGCAATTTCTGGCGCTGGAAACCCAGCAACTTCGTCCGGGACGGGACAAGATTCTGGATCATCTGGTCAGTATTTTACTGATTGAATGCGTGCGAGATTATATTTTGAATCTGGAAAATGCTTCGAGCTGGCTGAATGCTCTTTCGCATCCTGAACTATCTAATGCCTTGGCAGCAATTCATGGCAAACCAGAACAGCCTTGGACCGTAGAAAGCCTGGCTGAACAATGCCATATGTCGCGTTCCAAATTTGCCCAGCTGTTTACCCAGATTGTTGGTGAGCCACCATTGGCTTATCTGCAACAGCATCGACTTCGCCTGGCAGCACAATATCTCAGAAATAGCGGATTTAGCATTCAGCAGATCGCCTATCTGGTGGGCTATTCTTCGGAAACGGCGTTTAGTCAAAGCTTTAAAAAACAGTTTGAACAAACCCCGACCCGATACCGTATTGCCTGTCAAAAAAGCAAGACGCCTTTATTGGACTAAGGCTAGTACCGCTTTGACAGGATCTTCACTGTTGCCGGAAAGCAGCTGCTTGTGCATGGTGAGATGCTGCATCACCTGAATTTGAGCTGCTTCAATATCCATCAATTTTTCAATTTCAGCAGCCAGGTTTTCAGGCGTTGCTTCTGACTGGATTAATTCTTGAATGACTTTTTTACCAGCAATGATATTTGGCAATGAGAAATAAGGAATTTTGACCAGCAATTTGGCAATCTGATAGGTCAGCCAGTGCAATTTATAAAAGGTCACCATTGGACGATGCAATAACATGGCTTCCAGTGTCGCAGTGCCTGAAGCTAAGGCAATAATATTGGAAGCATTCATGACTTGGCGGCCAATTTTTGACTCGCTACTGGTATTTTCCATCAGGCGGATATGCGCTTTTAAACTGTCCGGATATTGTGCCAGCAAGTTTTCAATCTGCTGTTTGCGCATCTCATCAATGGCGGGAATCAGAAACGTATAATCCGGGTATTTCTGATGCAGAATTTTGGCTGCATCCAGTACCAATGGTCCTAAACGTTCAATTTCCCCACGGCGGCTCCCTGGCAGCAGTGCAATATATTTTTGTGCAGGATCTAAACCCAGTTCTGCCTGTGCTTCAGCCAGATCATTGTTGAGGGGTAACTGGCTTGCCAATGGATGACCGACAAAGGCAGCCGGAACATCCCATTTCTTGAAAAATGCTTTTTCAAATGGAAAGAGACACAGCACCAGGTCAATACTGGCCTTGATACCATGTACCCGGCCTTGACGCCATGCCCAGACCGAAGGACTGACATATTGCACGGTCTTAATCGGTAACTGTTTTTGCTTCAGGGTTTTGGAAAGACGCAAATTAAAATCAGGCGCATCAATACCGATAAACACATCGACTGGATCTTTCGTCCAGGTCTCGACCAGACCATCACGAACCGCAAACAGTTTTTTAATATCTTTCAGGACTTCAACAATGCCCATGACCGAGAGAATATCCATTGGATAGTAGCTCTTGAAGCCTTCAGCCAGCATTTGCGGCCCGCCAATCCCTTCAAATTCTGCATCAATACCCTGCTCTCGAAAACTACGGATGAGCTTCGCACCAAGCGTATCTCCCGATACCTCTCCCACCACGATTCCGATTTTAAGCTTCCGATTTTGCAAGTGTATTCCCTCAAATGAGACAAATTAATTCCGTTCAGATTCTATCATAAAGCATGATTTGAGCATGCCTAAGTGTTGAACTCACAAATCTTGGCTACCTCAAATAATTAAACTACTGGAATCTGGACAATGCGCGCGCCTTAGCCCAGCTTAAAAATTAAAATAAATTTAAAGCGGCTGATCTTTAAACAAATAAATAAAAAGGCATTTTGCAGAAGCTTTATCAATTTTCATACTTAGCAATAGAAAGGTATGCTAGATGATTCAAATTAAAATATAAATCAGGATGAATTACTTTAAATTTTATAGTCTTTATCTCTTTTTAGAATAAGCAAATCAATAATCAAGACAACGACTTATATTTAAAAGTCATAAGATATGCTCGTTTTTTGATTTTGGCATATATGCATGTTTGGTCCGATTGAATTTATTTTAGCAGGTGTATTGGTTGGTTTCTGTGTTGGGATTACCGGTGTCGGTGGCGGTTCGTTGATGACCCCAATCCTGATTACACTGCTTCGGGTTGAACCGCATATCGCGATTGGTACAGACCTTCTTTATGCCGCAATTTCTAAATTCTGTGGTTCACTGGTTCATGCTAAGAAAATGAATATTGTCTGGCCTATTGTGATCTGGCTGGCGATCGGCAGTATCCCTGCCTCATTTGTGACCCACTGGGTACTAGAGAATTATCTCAGTCAATCGACACATTATAAAGCAACGCTGACCATGGTATTGGGCTTTATGCTGACCCTTACTGGTGCATCTATTGTATTCCGCAATTCTATTGAAAAGTTCTTTAATAAATACCGCAAACAAGAACTGCCTGATATGACTCAGGATCTAGACAAAGTTGACTTTAAATCTGGCAATAAACGTGTCTTGATCGTGATCATGGGTATTGTACTGGGCGTGTTTGTGACCCTGTCATCTGTCGGTGCCGGTGCTTTCGGTATTATGGCCTTGATCCTGATGTTCCCGAATCTACCCATGATCCGTATTATCGGTTCGGATGTAGTACATGCTGTACTTTTAACTTTAGTCGCAGGTCTGGGCCATATGAGTGCAGGTAATGTAGACTTTACTTTATTAGGCTGGTTACTTTGCGGTTCTATTCCAGCGATTGTGATTGGAACACTGATCAGTTCACGTATGCCAGAGAAAATTATCCGTAAAATTCTTGGGATTACCCTGTTCTGTCTTGGCGTGAATTTCATTGTGAATCCAGTCAAGTCAAAACCGGTGCAACCCGCCCAACCTGAATTGGTAACAGCAGTAGAAAAAACAGCTGCTGTTTAAACTAAATCATGGATTCATCACTTTTTTTTCAAAGAAGTATTCATCTTTTTTATAACAAAGTGACGCATCATTCATGTTATATTCAGGCTATTAAACAACCTTTTGTATGATCAAACCAGTGACGGCAATGAATACACTACAGTCAAAACCTATTTCAGCATCAGATATTGATGACGTGAATATCCAAAGCATGATTCCTTTGGTAACACCTGCTCAGTTGAAAGCAGAGTTACCTTTGACTGAAACTGCTTATCAAACCGTACTGCATGGTCGTGAAACGATTCGTAATATCCTGGATGGCAAGGATAAGCGTATTTTTGTAGTGATTGGTCCATGTTCAATTCATGATCCAGCGGCTGCGCATGAATATGCTGAACGTTTAAAAGCTTTAAGCGAAAAAGTAAAAGATAGCCTGTATATCGTAATGCGTGTTTATTTTGAAAAACCGCGTACAACTGTAGGCTGGAAAGGTCTGATCAATGACCCTGATATGAATGACTCTTTCAATATTGAGAAAGGTCTGCGTATCGGTCGTAAACTGTTACTGGAGCTGAATGAACTTGGCCTGCCATGTGCAACAGAAGCACTGGATCCAAACTCTCCACAGTACTATCAGGATTTAATTTCATGGTCAGCGATCGGTGCACGTACTACCGAGAGCCAAACTCACCGTGAAATGTCTTCTGGCCTGTCTTCACCAGTCGGCTTCAAAAATGGTACAGACGGCGGCTTAACTGTTGCGACCAATGCAATGCAATCTGTTAAACATGGTCACAGCTTCCTGGGTCTAAATGACCAAGGTCAGGTTGCGGTGATTCGTACTTCAGGGAATCCATATGCACACGTGGTTCTACGTGGCGGTAATGGCAAACCTAACTACGATGCAGGTTCAGTTGCAGATGCTGAGGCAGCTCTTGCGAAAGCCAAAGTCAGCGGCAAGATCATGATTGATGCCAGCCACGCAAACTCAAATAAAGACCCGTACTTACAACCGCTTGTCTTAAAAAATATTACTGAACAAATTCTTGATGGAAACAAGTCAATTGTTGGTATTATGGTAGAAAGTTACCTGAAAGGTGGCCGTCAGGATATTCCTGCCAATCTTTGTGATCTGGAATATGGAAAATCAGTGACTGATGGCTGTATCGATTGGGAGACCACAGAAAAAGTGTTGCTTGACATGCATGAGGCATTGAAGGACGTTTTACCTAATCGTTAAACGAACTGACAAACGCCATCGACAAGATGGCGTTTTCATTTCTGAACAAGGAAAATTTTATCTGATGAATGAAATTGAAACTGCATTAAGTCAAATTGAAAATTTTCAGTTCATCCATGACCATCTGTTCAGCTCTGGTCAGCCGACAACTGAACAACTGAGGTTGATTAAAGAATACGGCGTATCCACCGTAATCAATGTGGCATTAACAGATAGCGATCATCATCTGTTACATGAAGATAAAATTTGTCTTGATCTTGGCCTGAACTATATCCAGTTGCCGATCTCCTGGGAAACCCCTTCGGATAGCCAATGCCTGCTGGTACTGGATCTGATTGATCATCTGGTCAAAGAACAAATGGTCTGGGTACATTGTACGCAGAATTATCATGTCAGCTGCCTGATGTATTTATATCGTCAATACTATATGGATATGGACATGCCGACTGCACAGGAATATCTGCATCAGCTCTGGGAACCGAATGAAACCTGGACCGGTTTAATTCATGCGGTTGCCCTACAGCTGCAAGGCCGTAAAGCAACACAGGAACTGGAATTATCCCTGATTCATCCTAATAACTTCGGTTGATGTTATTTGTAATGACTGATCAGAACAGTTGCCATAGACAGAATACCTTCCTGACGACCAGTAAATCCTAATTTTTCAGTGGTTGTGGCTTTAATACTGATTTGAGTCACATCCACATCCAGTACATCGGCAATGCTCTGACGCATTTCCAGGTTATGTTTAGCCAGCTTTGGACGTTCACAAGCTACAGTGATGTCAGCATTATTTAGGCGATAACCACGATCCAAAATTAGCTGATAGACATGCTTTAATAAAACCTTGCTGTCTGCACCTTTAAACTGCGGATCGGTATCTGGAAAATGCTGGCCAATATCGCCTAGCGCCAAGGCACCTAGCAAAGCATCACAAAGTGCATGTAAAACCACATCACCATCAGAGTGTGCTTTCAAGCCATGCGTATGTGGAATCTGAATACCTGCCAGAGTGACAAAATCACCTTCTTCAAATGCATGTACATCCAGTCCCTGACCAATACGAATTTGTGCAATCACTTTTATATCCTTTAGAAATAACTGATTGAAATCTTGTACACGACGTTTCTATTTCGCTATAGTTAGACCTAGCGTAACACAGTGAAAGTATAAGCGATCATGCTACTGAAAACTGATATAAATATGATGAAAATAATGGGACTTTTACTCGGGACAGGCCTTTTTGCTAGCAGCATTCATGCTGAATCGCTGGACTGTAGCAGTCATCATAACAATAACGCAGCCATGAAAAAGATCTGCTCAGTCTCTCTTGATGAACCGCGTGAAAAACTGACAGATCAATATTTTACCGCCTTTCTGATTACAGATGCGCCTGTTCGCTTATTACAAGATACCCAGCAGCTATGGAGTACACGCTTACAGCAATGTAAGACGCTGGACTGCTTTAAACAGCAATTTGACCAGCGTCTGGATGACCTCAATATTTATATTTCCTTGAATCAGAGCCTAACTCAGCACTATCTCAAGTTTGAACAGGGCCAAATGGCCAAACAGCCAATTCATCTCAAGATTCATCAGCTGACGAAAGACCGCATCAAAATTGAAGGAATTGCTTACCGCAATCCGAATAATCGTGCAGAAACCCAGACCATTCCTTTTCTAGCTTATACCACGACCGAAACTAAAAGCCAGATTACGGATAATGAGCATGACTGCAAATATAACTTTAACTATAGCAAGGCAATTTTGACGGTCAGTACCGAACAAAAAGGCTGTGAGCGCTTTAGTGGTATTTATCGTTTATATGATTAAACAGCTGACTTTTTTTATCTATTGATGTCCTGAATATGTATTTAAAAATTTAAACTAGAAATTCCCTCTCCTTAAAGGAGAGGTTTTTATAAAGATTCCCTTTATCCTAACCTTCTTTCTCAGGTAGAAGAAGCTTAATGAATAAATAATTATTTTTTGATCTTTAAAAATAGCCCGTAAGCGGGCTATTTACTTAGGCCGGGTAATGCTGAGCTATTTCTTGGCTAATCATAGCTGCGGTTGCCGCTGATAATGTCCAGCCTAAATGTCCATGACCGGTGTTGTAAAAGACACGTTCCTGTCTACCACGGCGCACCACTGGCATCATGTTCGGCATCATGGGACGCAGACCTGCCCACGGCACCACATGTTCAGTACATAGATCGAAATTGCGTTGTGTCCAGTCAATTAAAGGCTGAATTCGGTCAACACGAATATCCCGATTATAACCATTAAATTCCGCGGTTCCTGCAACACGTAAGCGGTCTTTACCTAAACGTGACAAGACGATCTTGGCGCTCTCATCTAGCAGACTGACCCAAGAAGCATTTTGCTGACTTTGCTCATCATTCAGCTGTACGGTAATTGAATAGCCTTTTACCGGATAGACATTCACTCGCTCACCCAACAGATCTGCCAACTGATAACTGCTTACGCCTGCACATACCACAATGGCATCCGCCTGAATCTCGAGCACATCTTCAGCATTGGCATGCACATTTTCAGGGCTTGGTCTGCATTTAACCGTAATATGCTGTGCTTGGTGATCGACCGCAAATACATCCTGACCAAATTCGAAGTTCACCCCTTTTTTCATACAGGCATTTGCCAGTCCAGTACTGAATTTATGAATATCTCCAGTCGCATCACTCTGGCAATAAAACCCGGCATAATAATCTCCAGTTAATGCAGGTTCAATCTGCTTGATTTCTTCATTGCTGATGGCATTACGTTCCAGACCACCACTACACAACAGATCATTGACCTTAATTGCGACATCATAATCAGCTTTATTATGGTAGAAATCGTAGAATTCCGCGCTTTTCCAGATCAAAATCAATCTGCTCAATTTCGGCAATTTCAAACAGACGTTTTCTGGCCAGTAATGCGATTTTTACCGTTTCCCGGGTATTGGTTTCATAGTTTTTAATATGACCTAGAAATTCCATCAGCCAGCTATATTTATGCAGACTAAAAGAAGGATTAAGCAATAGCGGTGCGGTTTTTTGTGACATCCATTTGATGCCTTTCAACACAGTGGCTTTTTGATTCCAGACTTCTGCATTACAGGCAGAAAGTTGCCCGCCATTAGCAAAGGATGTTTCCATCGCGGGATAAAGATGACGGTCAACCACCGTGACCTGATAACCGAGTAAGGCGAGCTCATAAGCTGTTGTTACACCGGTAATGCCTGCCCCCACCACAATAACATGACGCATAGACACCTCTCCTCAATATGTGATGTCTTTCCCATCTGTCATGTGTACCTGAGAGCTTCGGTGACTGCATCATAGCTGTATGCAGCAACCTTCCCCCTTCGGTGAGTGATTCAACACTTCTCTCCAGAGTTTAATATATTATTGCAGTCCTTTTGCCTGAGAGTTTCCTGGGACCTTGCTCCTTCGGCGAATGCAGTAGCATTTCTCTCCTGCAATAATATTTTTATTATCCTGAGCAATTTATATACCATCTTATCGGAGACTACAGTTTTTTATTTATGTTAATTCACGTGATTTAAGTGGTAACGATACTTTCAATAAATTTAGAAGAAATAACACTATCTATTTCAAACGAATTTTAAGATTTTAATTTGGTTTTTTGCCTCATTTTCCTACGTCATGCTGCAATGCAAGGCATTTAAGAAAAGCAATAATGTTAATAATTGCTTAGGCTATTTATAGGATTGATTTAATATTAGACTTTAATATATGGCCGACTTTCAGATCCTAAAATTAAATTAACCAGGAAAGAATCAACATGAGAGATCCAGCCGCGACTACCGTTTGCATACTGATAATACTGGCCATGAACTGGCTATCTCCGCCATAGACACGCGTCAGTACATAGGAAGCTGAAGCAGTAGGTAAAGCAAAAAACAACACCAGTACCTGGGTGGTTAAAGGATCAATATCAAATAATTGGCAGACAAAGAAAGCAGCAAGTGGCATTCCTAATAAACGTCCAAAAGTCGCCAGACCTAATGGGAAGATATCTCGCTGGAAGCCTTGGAACTGTAAGGCAGCCCCCACACACATCAAGCCAAGCGGCAAACTGCATAAGGCAATCTGTTTTAAGAATAATTCAAACCCAGCCCAGAGTGATAAGCCTGAAAGATTAAATAGGCCTCCAACAAGAGAACCTAGAATTAAAGGGTTCTTTAACAGATCAATCAGGATTTTGAAGATCTGCATATCTGAACTACGGGTAAATGCCAGTACAGATAAGATATTGACCAGTGGAATACATAACACCATCACTACGGCGAAAATGGTCATGCCCTGCTGATGAAATAAAGCATTCACTGCTGCAAGTCCGATATAGGTATTAAAACGCAGGAGTGCCTGCACATAGACCCCAAAACGTGCATAGCCAATCTGATAAATCTTGCGCATCACATATAGAGCAATACTGACCACTGCCATAAGGCTAAAGACCACCAGAACCACATCTTTAATGACTGCCATTTCAATCTTGGCTACGGCCAGATTTAAAAATAGCATGACTGGAAACAGGACAAAATAATTAAGTTTTTCTGCCCCACGCCAGAAACTATCTTCCAGCCATTTCCTTTGTTTTAATACATAGCCCAAAGTAATCAGGCCAATAAGCGGAAACAGTACAGTGAAGATAGTCTGAAACATTGAACAACTCATGATATGGGTTTTGCGGCAATCGCATCCAATTCAATTGCCTGTCAATGAGCAAGGATACAACAACCGGCTCGTTTCAAGATAAAAATAGTGGAAAATTCAATGGATAATAAATAAAAAACACTCTCGCTGGCTTTAATTAAAATACGCTTTAAATCCAACTTTCATCTTTTGCAACATTTAGTGCATCATTTTTAGTCTTTCAAGCTCCTCATAAACCTTTGCATCAAGCTTCGGACGGACTTTTTCAAACTTAACTTTTAACAAATCCAGGCTTCTTAAGAGCATCCTAAAAATGAGTCTCTCACGGCCTAAATCATCTGTTGCCTTAAAAGTTGTTGGATCAATCCTTAAACGGAAATCCATATTTCTACGTTTAAATGAATAAAAAATACGTTCATCAAAACTATCATTTCCCATTATAATTTCAATGCACTTCCATTTATCTATCGGAATATCATACGACTTATTTTGTAGTTGAGCATTTAAGGCATTTTCTACTGCGTTACGTGCTTTATTTTCGAGATCAAGATGATCTTCTGTTAACACTTCCCTACTTAATTCAGCACTTAACCATACTTCCATTCATATATCCTGTCATTATTCTTATTAAACACACTTAGAATCAAACATAGATTCAAATAACTTCATCAATCTTTTCGAGACTCTTTTCTAAAATCACCAGATTTAAATCTACTAAAGGCTGTCCAACATCTGCATCCAGTGGATAACTCTCTGTTTTGCCGGTTTGGTGATAACCACGACGCTCATAATACGCGATTAATTCAATGCGAACATTAAGAACAGACATTCTAAGTTTTTTGAAAGGTATTTTTTCTCTAGAGTATTGCTCAGCGAAATCTAACAATATTCGGCCATAACCTGAATTTTGCCGGACTGGGTCAATAGCAAAACTGCCGATTTCAAAACAATCTGGCAAGTGTGTCAGACCAATACAACCCACCAGTTGATCATTATTTTCCAAGACATAAAGTTCGAAATCAGGCCGTGCTAAAAGTTCACTTAACTGAGCCTCATTAATTCGATCACCTAAAAAAATGTCATGTTCATGCGTCCAGCCCAAATTAGATCGATAAGCTGTATTGATCAACTTAACAATGCTTTGAATGTCCGTAGCTTGGGCTAAACGAATATTGTTATTTTTCATTTTATAAATATAAAAAAGCCAGACCGAAGCCTGACTTTAATTTCATTTGCTTCTATAAAGCAAATTATTTAGGTTCAATTGGCTCAAACGGCGCAACGACATCGGCATTTTGTGCACGATGGCGCATGAAGTGATCCATCAAAACAATTGCTAGCATCGCTTCAGCAATTGGGGTTGCACGTACACCCACGCAAGGATCATGACGGCCTTTGGTCAGGACATCCGTATCTTCACGATTAATGGTAATGGTTTTACCCGGAGTTGTGATGGAAGCCGTTGGTTTCAACGCAATCGAAACACGAATATCCTGACCGCTAGAAATACCACCCAAGATACCGCCAGCATGGTTCGCCAGGAAGCCATCTGTTGTGAGTTCATCACGGGTTTCATGACCGAACTGCTCAGTCACACCAAAACCATCACCGATTTCGACACCTTTAACAGCATTAATCGACATCATGGCATGCGCGATGTCAGCATCCAGACGATCAAATACTGGCTCGCCCCAACCCACGGGTACTTTAGACGCAATGATCTCGAGTTTAGCGCCACAACTAGTACCTTGTTCACGCAAAGACGTGACCAGTGCTTCAAAGCGCGGCACCGCATCAACATCACCACAGAAGAACGGGTTATTTGGCACTTCGTTCCAGTCCAGTTTTTCTGCTTTTTCAGTACCGATTTGGGTCACATGACCACGGATTTCAATACCAAATTTCTCAAACAGGAATTTCTTGGCAATCGCACCTGCTGCTACACGCATCGCAGTTTCACGCGCACTCGAACGGCCACCACCGCGATAGTCACGAAAACCATACTTCTGGGTATAGGTATAGTCTGCATGACCCGGGCGGAAAGTTTGCGCGATATTGCCATAATCTTTCGATTTCTGGTCCGTATTGCGGATTAAAAGACCAATTGAAGTACCGGTAGTTTTACCCTCAAACACACCTGAAATAATTTCAACTTCATCTGGCTCTTTACGCTGTGTTGCAAATTTTGAAGTACCCGGCTTACGACGGTCCAGATCCTTTTGCAAATCCGCTTCAGACAGTTCAATCCCTGGTGGAACCCCATCAATAATGGCCATTAAGCCAACACCATGAGATTCACCACAAGTCGTTACACGGAAGAGTTGCCCTATACTATTACCTGCCATGTCAACGACTCCTTATGAATTAACAGATTGAATGAATAAATCACGATATTGACGGCATTGGGCTGCAGTCAGTGCAAAGATACCTGAACCACCACGTTGGAACTGCAACCAGTGGAAATCAACGGTATTGAAGTTTTGCTTCATCGCCCATTCAGAATTACCCACTTCAATCACGATCAAACCATCTTCAGTCAGATAATCAGCTGCTTGAGCCAGCATCTTGCGAACTAGATCCAGACCGTCTTGACCAGCAGCAAGCGCAAGCTCAGGCTCATGATGGAATTCCTCAGGCAAATCAGCCATATCTTCCGCATCGACATACGGCGGATTAGATACGATTAAATCGTACTGATTTTCGGCTGGAATTTTTTCGAACAAATCCGATTCAAGCAATGCGATCTGATATTGCTTGTCATGATGCTCAGTATTAATTTGTGCAACTTCCAATGCTTCTTTGGAAATATCGGTGGCATCTACTTCCGCTTCAGGGAAAGCATAAGCCAAGGCAATTGCGATACAGCCGGAACCGGTACACATATCTAGAATGCGTTGTGGTGTCTTCGGATTCGGGTTTTCCGGCAAGTTATTAACCGCTTCACCCATTTGACCATGTTCGCCCAGGAAATAAGGAGCAAAACGGTTTTCAATCAGCTCAACGATTGGCGAACGAGGAATTAATACACGTTCATCAACATAGAATGGCTTGCCGAAGAAATAGGCTAGATTCAATAAATAAGAGGTTGGAACACGTTCATTAATGCGGCGTTCTAGCAAGCTCAAGAACTCAGCCACTTCGCTTGGCAATAATTTAGAGTCCAGAATTTCAGGATCTGCATTCCAGTCCAGTGACAAGGTTTGTAGAACCAGCGCTGAACTTTCAGCAAAATAATCTTCTGTACCTTGACCTAAGTGCGCATCGTATTGACGTAATGCTGTAACCCCAAAACGAATAAAATCACGAATGGTAGTTAAATTTTCAGCGGCTTCCTGCAAATGTTCAGGGCTAATAGTCGGTCGATCCACTTAAGGCGTCTCCAAGGTCATTTTTTAAAACGCCTTATGATACCTTGTTTTGAGGTCTTTTATAATGCCAAAACCATGAAAAACCCGAATTCTCCATGGTTTATCAATGACAGATCTTCTGAATTTCAGGCAGATTAGAATCCTACTTTTTAAGATTTATCGGTATTTCCGGAAGGATTTATTAACTTAAAATCAGTTTAAGCACCGGCACGATAAGAACGCAATTGATACAAATTCGCCTGATCTTTTACCATCTCCAGCGCACATTGACCCTGTTTAATCTGGGCATATTGGGTATTCATAGTCAGCTTGCATTGCTGTGACAGTTTGCGTTCCCACACTGTATGCTGATCACGAATATTATTACGATAACCCGCATTCAATTTCAGATAAGTCTTATAGTTTTTCTTTAGACGTTTATTCTGTGCTTTTAATTCTTTTTTCACACATTTCTGCAGTTTAGCTGTATTGCCATAACTAAAGTTCATGCACTGGGTATATTCCTGAGAATAACCTGTAGCCGCCTGAACCTGTAATGCCATCGTCCCCAAACAACCTACCATTAATAAACATGCAAAACGCATAGTATCCCCTTCACCAAAACTGGCTTGTTTCCAATCAATATTGAATAATGAATCTTGTTTAAATTATTGCCTGATACTAACTGAGTCCTTGATAAAATCCTATATTTTTCTCGCTTAAAAAGATGTCACAGTTCTTTGGTTGAAACTTGATTTTATGGCCGCATATAATTCGGCAATGATGTCCAAACGAGCCCAGATCTTATGAGCTATAAGCACAACAATCTTATGGCCATGCGCCAGAACTACTGGAATGACCAGTTATCCAGTCAGGTGCAGCAGGAAAAGGTATTTTTACAAACCACATTAATGCAGCAAGGCGTATTTAGTAGCGCGACTTTGGAAGATGCCAAGTACCTGTTTTTCAGTTTGCCAAGCATCATTATTGTGAAGGGTTATGCGCTGGGTTTTATGCATGAAACAGTCCAGAACCTAATTCATCAACATATTCAAACAAATAAACAACAGTTACAACAACGATCTGAATTAAAAATTCAATTTCAAATGTCATAATATTCACCCTACACTGGTCAAAACGGCAAGCGATATGCTCTTGCCGAGATTTTCACCGTGAATTCAGCGGCTTAAACTTTTTTAATACGTGCAGACACGGTAATATCCACTACAATGATTTATTCCGCTTTATGCTGATAAAAGGATTGAGTTTACATGTCAGATCAGAACGATAAGCTTAAACAATTGAAAACTTCCTCAATGGATCGACGCTTATCGATCGCAAAGGCATCTTTGCTGGCAGGTACGCGCTGGGCAGCATCCAGTGCGGGTTCTATGTTCTCGAGTGAAGAAGAAAAAGAAAGAAGACGCAAAAAAGCCATGAAAGAACAGGCCGATTATCTGGTTGCAGAAATTGGCAAGCTTAAAGGTTCAATTGTCAAAATTGGCCAGATGATGGCCCTGTATGGCGAACATTTTCTGCCAGAAGAGGTCACTCAAGCCTTAAATACGTTAAATAATAAAACAGTTGCTTTGGCGTGGCCGGCGATCAAAGCCCAATTACAACAGCAATTAGGTTCCAAGCTAGATGATCTGACGGTTGATCATGAGCCCCTAGGTACCGCCTCTTTGGCTCAGGTTCACCGTGCTGTACGCAAGTCAGATGGCATGGAACTGGTGCTTAAAATCCAGTACCCGGGTGTAGCTGAGGCTATTGATTCTGATATGAGCCTGTTTAAGAACATGCTCAAATTGACCCGTATGGTGCCGCAAACCCGTGAATTTGATCAATGGTTCGATGAAGTTCGTGAGATGATGCATCGTGAGGTCAATTATAAAATTGAGGCGGATACGACCCGTCGTTTCTGTAAACGTCTGCAAAATGATCCACGATATATCGTACCGACCATCATCGATAACTATTGTACTGACCGTGTTCTGTGTATGACCTTTGAACGTGGTGTACCCATCAATAGTCCAGTAATGTTGTCTCTACCACAGGAACGTCGTAATAAACTGGGTGAGGCTTCCCTTGAAATCGCAGTACGTGAGATTTTTGAATGGGGGGAGATGCAGACTGACCCGAATTTCGGCAATTATCTGGTACGTCTAGGTGATGGCGAAAATATTCAGGACAAGATTGTGCTTCTCGACTTCGGTGCAATCCGTCAATTTGACCAGCATCTACTCAATGTAGCGCGTAACCTGATCCAGGCCGGTTATCATCATGATTCAGACATGATGGTGAAAGCCATGACCGGTTATGAATTCTTTGATTCTATTCCGCCTAGCATCAAACCGGATATGGCGAAAGTCTTCCTGTTAGCCACAGAAGCCTTCAGCTCGCCAATGAACAATAAAGACCTGCCTCCAGGTGTGATGGATGAACATGACCGCTATAACTGGAAAAAAAGCCAGCTTCATAGCCGGGTAATGCAGCAAGCTTCTAAATCCATGGCTTCACGTTATTTCAGTGTACCGCCTAAAGAATTTATGTTTATCAGCCGTAAGTTCATTGGCGCTTATACCTTCATGACGGTGATTGATGCGAAAACTAATGTACGCGCAATGATTAAACGTCATCTCTAAACGACTAAGTTATTATTAGCCTTATATAAGACCCGGATGATTTTGTCATTCGGGTCAATTTTTGATAAAAACCTAATTTTTCTTATTTTATTTTTCTATTTAGTTTCAATATTTTAATTCTTCAAATCCCCTCTTTATTTTAATTATAAATTGACAATGATTCATGTCATTGATGACATGGTTTTTTCTAGAACTGCATGTCAACATCAGGCAAATAAGATAACACCCCGTAGGATAATTAGAATGAACAATATGGTGAACAAAGCACAAGGATTTGGCTTGTCCATCCTGACCAAAGTGGCTGGAAGTGATTTACTCGACCAATTAAAGCTGCGTAAATTTTTAGAAAAATCTCTTTATCAAAGCTCTAAAGCAGGTTTTAAAACACTCAGCCAGACTCAGAAAATCCTGAAATCTGGTCAGAAAATTCAAAGACAACGTTTGCCACATCAGTCCAAATCCCTGTTTGATCTGAATCTGACTGAAGAACAGCAAATGACCTGCGAGGCAATGCAACAGTTTGCCAGCGAAGTCCTTTATCCTTTGGCACATGATGCAGATCATCATGAAATCTTCCCAAAGGAACTCTGGCAATATTCAACTGATCTGGGTCTTAATTTTTATGCGCTGCCTGAAACTCTAGGTGGCGTAGCTGTAGAACAGAATATCGTCAGTAATGTCCTGATGGCTCAACAGTTGGCTCAAGGTGATTTCAGTCTGACCGCTGGTCTGCTTTCTACTTTTAGTGTGATTAATGCGATTACCCGTTGGGGTTCAGAACAGGTTCAGGCTGAGTATTTGACTGCATTTGCCGATGATCCTCATCTTAAAGCTACCTTCGCAGTACAAGAAGCAACAGCTGCCTTTAATCCTTATCAGTTAAAAACTCAAGCAACGTCGAATGGAGATCACTATTTAATTAATGGTGAAAAAACCTTGGTGATGCTCGGAGAAACTGCTGATATCTATCTGGTCAGTGCAGATCTGAATGGCAAAACCGAAGTATTTATTGTGCAACGCAATAATACCATTACTGCACAAAAATCTCCGGCTATGGGCTTGAAAGCCACTCAAACTGTGAATCTCAAATTTAATAACACACCGGCACAACGCTTGGGAGATGACGATTTTGATTACACCGCTTTTCTTGATCTAGGCAATTTAATATGGTGTGCCATGGCGGTCGGTATCTGTGAAGCGGTTAAAAAATACTGTGTGCAATATGCCAATGAACGGACAGCCTTTAGTGAACCAATTTCCCATCGGCAAAGTGTAGCTTTTATGATTGCAAATATGGCGATTGAAATTGATGCCATGCAAATGCTGATCCTGAATGCCGCCAGTCTTGCAGAATCTGGTCAAGACTTTCATCGAGAAGCTTATCTGGCCCGTCTGCTCTGTGCAGAAAAATCCATGAAAATTGGCACAGATGGCGTACAGATTCTCGGCGGACATGGCTTCACCAAAGAACATCCGGTAGAACGCTGGTATCGGGACTTAAGAGCAACAGCAATCGTACATTCTGGCCTTCATGCCTGAGCAAAGAATAAGGAAAAAAATAAATGAACTTGCAAAATCCTAAAAAATTCAAATTGCTGATTGATCAGGCACATGAAGTTGCCCTGAATGTACTCCGCCCTATTTCACGCAAGTATGACAAAGCTGAACATGCTTATCCGAAAGAGTTGGATATGCTTGCCTCTGTCGTCGATGGTATGAACCAAGGCAGCGAAGGCATGAATGCAGGAGCTGCGGTCAATAAACGCGGTGATAGCGATGAAAGCAATAAAAATGGCGTCAATATGTCGACAGCACTTAGTATTGTCGAAATGTGTTATGGTGATACCGGACTGCTTTTATCCATGCCGCGTCAAGGGTTAGGAAATTCAGCCATTGCTGCCGTTGCTAATGACGAACAGTTGCAACGCTTTCATGGTATATGGGCAGCGATGGCGATTACTGAACCAGGCTGTGGTTCGGATTCAGCTGCCATTCGTACCACTGCCATTAAAGATGGTGATGACTATATCCTCAATGGTGAAAAAATCTTTGTCACCTCTGGCGAACGTGCAGATGCGGTTGTCGTCTGGGCGACTTTAGATAAAAAACTTGGCCGTGCTGCAATTAAATCCTTTGTCGTACCCAAAGGCACACCCGGCATGAAAATCGAGCGTCTGGAACATAAGCTAGGCATTAAAGCCTCGGATACGGCTGCAATTAGTTTTATTGATTGTCGTATACCTGCTGCTAATTTGCTTGGACATGCTGAAATTGATGTGGCCAAGGGTTTTGCTGGGGTCATGGAAACTTTTGATAATACCCGCCCACTCGTTGCAGCGATGGCAATTGGTTGCTCTAAAGCTTCTTTAGAGAGAACCAAGGAAATTTTTAAGGATCAGCTAGATTCTGAGTACCATACACCTTACTTACAAACATCGAATATTGCAGCGCAGATTTATCGTATGGAAGCCGAATGGGAATCTGCCCGTTTATTAATGTTAAAAGCTGCGTGGATGGCGGATAATCGTAAGCCTAATTCCCGTGAAGCTTCTATTGCTAAAGCCAAGGCGGGTCGTATCGCGAATGAAATCACTTTGAAATGTGTCGAATTAGCAGCATCTATAGGCTATAACGAGGCAGAACTTTTAGAAAAATGGGCACGTGACTCCAAGATTCTGGATATTTTTGAAGGAACTCAACAGATTCAGCAACTCATTATTGCTCGACGTGAACTAGGTAAATCTTCAAGTGAATTAAAATAATCAAAAACTGGAAATACTTCTTTATTAAAGAACGAATCATCAAAAAGAATGGATTTTTTATGGTTTTCGAACTATAAAATTTCCATCCTTTTTCATGTCATGACCTATGTATTCTATTCGTCCTTTACAACCTCAAGATAATGCTCAAATTGCCAAGATTATTCGTGAAGTTTCCGTAGAATTCGGACTTGCAGCAGAATCCGGTTTTGCTGTCGGTGATTCAATCCTGGATAACCTGTATGAAGTATATCAGCAGCCAAATGCAGCTTATTGGGTCATTATCGATGAGCAGGATCAAGTCTTTGGTGGCGGAGGTATTTCGCCATTACAGGGTGATCAGAGTATTCTAGAAATACAGAAAATGTATTTCTTACCCATTATTCGTCGTTATGGATTTGCAAAAAAGATTTTAAATCTGACCTTTGACTTTGCTCATGAGCAGAACTTTAAACGAATCTATCTTGAGACTACTGCAAGTCTTTGGCAGGCAGTGAAGCTTTACGAAAAATTAGGTTTTGAACATCTCGATCATCCCGAAGGCAATACAGGTCATAGTGCAGCTTGTGAAATCTGGATGCTAAAAACTTTAGACTAAGCTTTCTTGTGCATCTAAACACATACACTTTAAAGAAAAGCCTGAGATACAAATTCGACTGTTAATTGGCTTTTCTTTAAACAATTCTTCATAAAAAATTCATTATTCAATAAAATCTAATTTGTCTTTGTAAACAAATCATCTAATTTCTTGACGATTTTCATACATCTTCCTAAGATCAATCTAATTTTAAAAATACAGGGAAGCTGAAAGTTGTTGGGCAAATTTTCTGGCAAAAACTATTCATTATTAAAGGTCTTAAATCCTACTACTTTAAAAATTGGGATACTTGGTTTAAGTACAATATTAATAAGTGCTTGCTCCTCACTAGGGGGTAATTCCTTAGAAAAACGCTCTGCTAAACTGTCTCAAGGAATTCAGACTGCATATGCTGTGCCTGCGATAACTGCTACTCGCGTTTCACCTTTAATTATTCAAAATGCCGAAAGACATAGTCTAGATCCCTTGCTAGTAGCAGCCGTGATTCGACAGGAATCTACCTATCGCAGTCAGGTCGCTTCACCTGCAGGTGCTGTGGGTCTTATGCAAATTGTTCCGCGTTATTGGCAATCTACATGTGGACCTGATTTATTTAATGAAGCAATAAATATTGGATGTGGGAGTTATATTCTGTCACGTTATCAGGAATCTAGTGGCAGCCTAGAAAAAGCGCTGGGCTATTATAATGTAGGCCCTACTGCCTATGAGAAAGATCGGAAAATGCGTAAACAAGGCAAAAAATATGCAAAAGAAGTTTTAACGCACCAGAAGCAACTTAAAAAATCGATGTAATTAGAACGTACTAATGATTAATTAAATGCATTCCAGAAATATTAATCCATAAATAAAAAGGCTTAAATTTATTTAAGCCTTTTTCTATTTCATCTTTATTTTTTCTATAAAAAAAGCCCCCTGCATGAGCAGAGGGCTTTTGGAATAATGAGCTGGCGATGACTTACTCTCACATGGGAGACCCCACACTACCATCAGCGCTAAGAGGTTTCACTTCTGAGTTCGGGAAGGGATCAGGTGGTTCACTCTTGC